>QHYL01000312.1 GCA_003224105.1 Acidobacteriota bacterium
GTTTTCGAAGAAGGCGACCCGTTATTCGACAGTGTATCTCAGAACACATGATGGAATCATCGCGCGTCAGGTCGCAGAATTTTCAGCCAGCGCGCCCGATCTCTCAAGGTAATTGACTGTCGGGAGCAGTTTCAGCTTCCACAGCACTGAAGCCGGGCGAAGGTCAGAAACTGGCTAACAACCTCGCCTATCAACTGGAAGACTACTGCCGCCGCAAAGCAGCGTTTAACCGCATCTTCGAGCTCACCAACCTACGCGGATTTGATCGCTCCCATTAGCATAACTCCCTGTTTCAGTTGTGCAGCCAAAAGGGGGCGAGGCTATGCAGGACGGAAGTGTGACAGTTGAACGGAGGAAGCGAGGGCCGGACGTG
Source organism: Acidobacteriota bacterium (assembly GCA_003224105.1). Classification (GTDB taxonomy): domain Bacteria; phylum Acidobacteriota; class Terriglobia; order Acidiferrales; family UBA7541; genus Acidiferrum. Next base: position 374 of record QHYL01000312.1, read on the forward strand.
TGGTGTTTCAGGTGGCGGGAAGCTGGAGCAGACGGACGCAGAATACACCGCCGTATCGTGCTCGGAACTGCCGAAGAGCTAAAAAACATTGCGTCAGCGCGCAAGATGGTGACTGGGCTGAGAAGCGAAATCAACATAAACGACATTCGGATTAGGCGCGAATCGATCACGTTGGCCGATCTATCGCGGCGCTTTCAGCAGCGAGAGCTTGCCGATCGAAATCCACGTATCGCGTATTCAACTAAGAAGGCATACGCGGGCTACTTGGAAAAATGGATCGAGCCTCGCTGGGGCGAGTACAGCTTGCTAGAAATTCGAGCTGTGGAAGTTGAGTCGTGGCTGAAGTCTCTGAACCGGGCTCCAGGAACGCGCTGCAAAATACGAAATGTGATGAGCCTGTTGTTCAATCACGGACGTCGTCACGACCTTTGCGACCGTAACCCCATTGAGTGGGTCCGGCAGAGCGCTAAACGTCGCACCGCGCCAGATATCCTGACCACCAATGAAGTCCAGGGATTGCTTGCAAATCTTCGCTTTAGAGAACGCACCTTGGTGCTACTTGCAGTAACCACGGGCCTCCGTAGGAGCGAGCTGTTCGCGTTGAAATGGAAAGACGTGGACTTCCAAGGTAAGCAGATCTGCGTAACGCGCTCGATCGTGCAGAACGTTATTGGCGTTTGTAAGACAGAGAGTTCACAGAAGCCTGTGCCGGCTCACGATGATCTGATGAAGGCTCTTCGCGAATGGCGTGGGCAGACGCCGTATAAATCGTCAGAAAGTTGGGTATTCGCGAGTCCGGCGAATCAGGGCCGCAGGCCTTACCTTGCACAGCAAATCATGCAGCGCCATATTCTTCCCATCGCGCGAAAGCTGGGAATCGCCAAACGAATTGGCTGGCATACTTTCCGCCACACCTATTCGACGCTGCTTCGATCTACCGGTGCAGAACTGAAGATCATGCAAGAGCTGCTGCGCCATTCGACGATTCGCGTGACTCTCGACACTTACACGCAGGCCGTCACAACGGAAAAGCGAAATGCGCAGGAGGCAGTTGTCGCGCTCTTGTTCCGAGAAAAAACGCAGGAGAAGTAAGCTCTGCTCGGAAAAACTCTATTTCCTGTACCTATTTTGTACCTTTTTGTGCCCACGCGAAAATGGGGCACTTCTGGTAAGTTCTTTAGAAAGAATGGCGGGGACGACGGGATTCGAACCCGCGGCCTCTGCCGTGACAGGGCAGCGTTCTAACCAACTGAACTACGTCCCCAGCCGTGGAATCAACAACTTACAGTAAATCGTTGCAAATAAGGCCTTTGCAAGATTTGCATACAGTGCACCGTTCGCCTGGCTTGCCTGCAGTAGCAGTCCTTCCTGGAAGAACTGCCCATAAACTGCCAGTAAAAAATAGTGCGCTCATGCGAGATTTATCCTAACACAGATGGCTGCAACAGTCGAAGGCGAGTCCGTTGAATCTTGTTTGGATTGCGAGCTTCCCAATCTTCGGAGGTGGGTTCGATTCCCATCGCCCGCTCCAGAAACCTCGTTGATTCAGTTGCCCTTACGCTGCTAAGACTTGAAAATGGGGCCAGTTGGCCCGAGTTTTGGACCCAAGTTGGCCCCAAAAAAGTTGCGGTGCCCTTTGATAGGACCTTCCCGCCGATGTCGGCTTGAGCTAGTATCTCCTCCGTCATGTTCGAACTGTGGCGATTGCGCCGGGCGCGCAGCAAGCTCCAGAGGCAGCACCGCAGAGAGACCGCGAAGCTGCGGGAGGAAAAGGCTTCGCACGAGGACTTCGAGAGCCTGGAGTTCTCCCTGTGGTCCGACATGAAGGAGTACGACTACGAGATAGAGACCACGCTCAGCAGGCTCACCATCGAGGAGGCCGAGAGATACGACGTGGCGCTCCCAGCCCGCATGGAGGACGGCATGTGGATGCGAACCCAAATAGGCCCCTCCGAGTTCGTGTATTGGCTCTCTTCTCAGGGGCGCAGCCACGTCCGCACGCTCATCCACGAGGAGAAGGCCCGCAGGTTCGAGGCGAGGACGCGCTGGGTGACTGGCCTCATTTTCCCCCTGCTCGCCGCACTCGTCGGCATCATCGCGGCGCACTCACGGGACTGGTGGCCGTCCTGCGCCACAAGCCCTAACCATCCTCTCTTGCTCGCACTTCCGGGGAGAGTTCTAGAACTTTAGAACTTTAGTCCGGTTGATTTGCTGCTGCTCATGGTGTAGGTTGGTTGGGCACTCGGCATAGCGAGTGTGTAGGGAAGGGACGTGTTTGCACGGCGCGTCCCTGATTTTTCGGGGGATTGAAAGGTCCACTTCTTTAGGTTCCTTCCTCATCCGTTTCATTTCGGCAGGATTTTTCTTGACATTTTTGGGGGGCTTGTGGTATTATTACAGCATACCCCATATATGGGGTTGCCGTTTCTTGTTGGGCCTTTTACGAATCGCTCGGTCTGTTTCGGGAGCGTCGGCTTAACTCAGTAGCCGTAAGGACCTTCGGAAAATCCCGAAGGGAAGGGCTCGGAATACATCGTGAGGCAGCAAGTACCCCTTGCTTTCCTCAGGTGAATTCCGAGCCCTTTTTCTTTTTTGGGCTCGATTTTTGGACTATTTGGGAAGGTGAGGAATGCCAAAAGAAGCCACACTTGAGCAAGTGCCATTGACCAAACGCGGACTGATTGAATACCTCGGCAGGCAGATCGAACCCGTCACAGCGAAGGCGGCTTCGATTGACCTCGACAGTCGGGCATCTACGGTCACGGAGATGTTAGAGCGATGCGTTGCACAGGGATTGGTCGAGCGCAGGGCAGACCAAAGGCCACGCGAGTACAAGCTCAGCGATGAGGGCCGCCGACAACTCTTTCGCCCTATGCTAGGCGACCCCTCCGAATCGGCCCCGGAACCGGACCCCGCAGGATTGCTGCGAACGCAAGAAATTTCCGCCTTCCTCACCCGCCTAATTGATGATGCCATCGAAGCTGCGATCCAAAAGCGAAACGAGCAGCAAGGTAGTTCTGATGGTGAGCAGGCCGCACCTGGCCGGAACCGGCGTATGAAAGCCCTACTCGAAAAAGCCAACCGTCTCGCAGACCCACAGGAGACGGAAATAATCACAGAACAACATCGTTGTGTGCGCGAACTCCTGTCGGTCGAACGGGGATCACAACTCCCGCACGAGGAATTTCAAAAAGTTAGGGATTCGCTTCGAAAACAAATCGGCGATGAAGTGACATGCGAGAAAGTGTCGCGTTTGGCCACATTGGAAGCAGAATTGTGCGGCGAAAAAAAAGGCTGGTGGGCTTGGAATGCAACCGCTGAAAGGAAGTTGGAAGCCGAAATTTCTGGATTAAAAAGGGAACTGGGGCTGGAGGCATCCGAGCCTGTCCCCGAATCGGACGGCGAGGAGGAATAGCTCATGTCCTTGACCGACACAATTCTTTCAAAGACGGTGGGCACCGTTTACAGCGCCTTCACCGGCCACGTTGACCCGTGGCAACTTAATAATTTACACGAAGACTTACAGAACGAAACCGCGCAAGCCCTCGGGCCGGACGCGGACCCCGCTACGGTTGCTGTCGCACAAACTCAAGCTGTAAGCCAACAAGACGACGACCTCAAAAGTCAGAAAGCGTATCCCGACAGTATTGCGCTGCGGTTGCCGTTCTTCGGCGAAATCGGGTCCGAAGACTTCCTTAAAAAGTTAGAGCACGGTGTCTATGTGGTGCTGGCTGTGGGCGCCGTTGGCGCTACCGCGTACTTCGCGCTGAAGTTTCGAAAGGTTCTCAAGGAGAGCTAAGGCAAATGTCGAAGTGGATGCTCCTTGTTGGTCTGTTGGTGATCGTGGCGATTTTGATCTGGACGTGGTTCGTGCCGAACTTGCGTCGAGCGGGGTCGGGGATTCGAGGATTTTCTCCGAGGGACTGAGAAACAAAAACGCCAGACAGCCGTTGGACGCGGTAACTGCCTGGCGAAAAAGTGAACATGGAAAGCTTACACCAATTCGTAAGAAACGCAAGCCGCAATTCCAGCCCGCACGAAGTTTTATCCAACGTTAGTTCACTCACGAGTAATACAGGACGCATTTCCCGTTTCGCCGCTGAAACGGGCAACCGCCGTTGCCGTCTGCATTGCACTATCAACGGCATGGTGCAGGAGAGCTGTGACCTGTGCAGCGGGAGTCAAGCTAGGGGTACAGCACAAAATTCAAGCGATGCGGGAAAACGGCACAAGTCGGCGGGAACCCGCACGTTTAGCGAGACGGTTGGGGAGTTCGAGCAAAGTTCGGGCAACGTTGGAGAACGACCCGAGACGCATACGGCTGGACTCCCCGGCCTACTTTCTCCGCTTTATCCGAGTTGCGGAGGTTCACCTCGCGCGTTCGTTTGTGGTCTGTGCTTCCGCGTGACGCGGACGCAGATCGGTGGATTGCGTCATCTGCGAAGCAAGCACGGCTTCCGCTTCCAAATGGATTTGTTCGGAAGCTCGCTTGCAGCCGGAGCGGAATAAACTCGCTCCCTTCCCCCGCGCCGGTTTTGCGCGGGGGAAGGGCGGGGGGATGGGGGGAGTTAGGGCAACGACCCACACCATCCTTGTAGCCACGAGTGTGTGCAGACGGGGTTCTAAGGGGAACGGGAATGACTCTCACAGATCATCGAATGCGACAGGAAGAATGGGGAAGGAGAAGCCAGCAAAGAGCGGCCCTTCCCGAAGCATACGGAGAGTTCATCTCCACCCTCGCTCTGTGGGATTGGTTTGTCACACTCACTTTCAGGGAAGCTATCGTTCGTGACCTGGCCGTAACGCGAATCGAGGCATGGCTTGCTGACATTCAAGCGGCAGTGGGTGGCAAACAGATCGGGTGGCTTCTCGCGGAAGAGTTTGGGCGGATGGGTGGACGCTATCACTGCCATCTTCTGGTAACTGGCGTCGAAGGGCAAACAAGAAAATTTTGGTGGAGCGAAGCCTTCCGACGATTCGGACGGAGCGAAATCAGACCGTTCAACCCCGAACAAGCGGCGGCGTTCTACGCGGCCAAGTACGCAGCGAAGCAGTTAGGCTTCATCCACTTTGGCGGGACACTCGCGGGGATAGAACTGCATAAGTTTGCTCACGCAGCGGACGGCAAGAGGGAATGGAGAGACGTGCTCAATCCGAGCAGCGAAGGGGTTGCAACGCACAACGTTGTCAGTCCTTCCGTCGCTCTGGACCGCGACTTTTTCAGGATGACTTTGAACCGCGGGAGAAGCAGATGAGAAAAGAGTGTCCGAAATGTGGTTTGCATGACACCGAGGAAGTCGGCGGCGAAGTCGTGTGTCTGTCGTGTGGCTGGACTTCGTTTCAACCGCGCGGGGAGCGCGAGCGCAACGAAACTGTCGTTTTGGACGAAGCGGAATTTGAGAGTTTGTCTGAGAGCGAGTTCGCCGCGCTTGTCGCGCGGGCTTCCACAGTGAGGATTATCGGCGCGTTCTAATGAGCGAAATCCTCGACACCCTTCCGCCTGGACGCTACGACCTCTTCCGAGGTCCGGCCGGCGTCACGGAGTTGAGACCCGTCGAGGTCGGTACTAGCAAAATAGATTCATTGCTCAAACGGTTTCCCGAGGATACGCTCTCTCCCCAAGGGCAACGAACAACGAGCCAAGGAGGTTCATTGGCTCGAAAGCGTTACCAAACGGGCAGTGTTTTTTTGAGAGGAGAGAATCCGGTGTGGATTGGTAGATACCGGGAAGATGTGATCGGCTCTGACGGCAAAGTTTTTCGCAAGCGCACGTCCATCGTTCTGGGCAGCAAAAAGGAGTTCCCCACAAAGCGGCTGGCCGAGCGATGCATGGAGCAACACCTTGCGCGAATCAATGCGGTTGGCTACCGTCCCGGTAGAATAGCGACTCTAGGTGAGTTCATCGAGCGATGGAAAACGGAAGTTCTTTCTAAGCAGGAGCCTTCATCCATACGCACCGTGAATTCTCATCTAAAGTGCTACATCGTTCCACACCTCGGCGCACTCAGACTCGACCAGTTCGGAGTAGAGAACCAGCAAAGTTTTGTGACGCGCGTTTCCGAAGCGGGCGTGTCCCGCAAAACCATGCTGAACGTTTTAGGAACACTCTCTTCAATGCTGAACACGGCGAAGGACTGGGGTTACACCTGCGAACAAATCGAAGTCAGAAAGTTGGCTCTTCCAAAGCGTGGATTGAAGTACGAAGCACCGCGTTTCACCTTGGAGCATCTGCGGTTGATTCTCGCAACCGCTCGCAACCCCTGGCGGACGCTTTTCTACATCCTCACTCTGGACGGCCTTCGTGCTGGTGAAGTCCTCGGTTTGAAGTGGGAGGATATCGACCTCGGTCACAAACTCATCAAGGTAAGCCGGTCGGCCTGGTACGGTCAGATCAAGACCGCCAAGAGTCAAGCGAGTGAGACCGTTCTCCCGATTCCCGAAACACTCGCGGAAGTTCTCCGCATCTACCGTAACGAGTGGAAACCAAACCCTGGCGGGTTTTTGTTCGTTACGCGCAACAACCGGCCTCCCTCTTCCAACAAAGTAGTGGAGTATCGCTTGTGGCCCATCCTCAACAAATTGGGGATTCCACGGTGCGGCCTCCACGCATTCAGACACACCCATACGAGTCTGTTGCTTGATGGGGGAGCGACACCGGCAGTAGCACAACGGCAGTTGCGCCACTCTGACGCGCGAACCACGCTCGGCATCTACGGGCACGTGGTAGGAGATGCTCACAGAGAGGCGGTTGAGAAAGTGGCCTCAATTTTGGACCCAGTTGGACCCAAATTGGAGCCGGTCACTCAGTTGATTCAATAACTTAGCAGCGTTCGGCGATGATTTCGAATCCCATCGCCCGCTCCAAAACTTCCTGAGGCATTCGGCTCAGCGACGGCTTGGAGCACGGCTCTGGATTGAGTCTCGTTCGGCGTGGGCGTCGTCCAGAGCTGCTTCGGAGTCAGATGTTAAAGCGAATCGCGCGGCTCGTCGGTTCAACCGTGCAACCACCGGGATTGACAATTGTCGAGTTTGAATAAGATGGCTGACTGACGACCGACCGACCGAGATAGCGGGTCGTCATCCACTCCTAGTCGTGACCCGAATCGAAGCTTATCCCACAGTGCCTCGGCTAGGAGCCCACCGTGTTCAGTTCGACTCTGGAACCGTCCGGACGCGTGGCGCGTGTTGCAAGTACATTGGCGCGCTCGGCTAGTGCGCAGCCGTCGTTGGGACATCTAAAGTTATGAATGCCATGGAGCTTGGGCGACGAACCAAGTGGACCCGTGGCATGCCAGTGAACAGGAGTTGGTCGATGAATTGGTCTTTTGAAAACAAGGTAGCACTCGTGACGGGGGCAGCGTTGGGCATGGGACTGGCGACCGCGCAGGCGTTCGCCGAGGCAGGCGCGGCCGTCGTATTGGCCGACGTGAGGGAGGAGGCTGTGAAGGAGGAAGCGCAAAAGCTGGCAGCAGCTGGTCACAAGGCAAATCGCGATCCGTTGCGACGTGAGCGACGACGTGCAGGTGGAGCAGATGTGAGCCGAACGGTCTCCGAGTTCGGCCAGCTCGACGCCGTCTTCAACAACGCAGGTGTTATGGCGCGTATCGCACCGACTGGCGACAGTAGCCGTGAGGACTGGGACCGCGTGATCGGGATTAACTTGCGCGGGGTGTGGAGCTGCATGAAATACGAATTGCGACAGATGCAACGCCAAGGCAGCGGCGCGATCGTCAACAACGCTTCGGTCGGTGCCTTGACCGGCAACCCGGGCATCGCTTCCTACATCGCTTCGAAACATGGCGTGGTTGGCCTGACGCGCACGGCTGCTCTGGAATACATCAAGCACGGCATTCGCGCGAACGCAGTCAATCCCGGCCTGATCGATACACAGGTCGCTCGCGATGTCGTCAATGGGAACGAAGAGGCGTACGACGAAATTGCAAAGCACGTTCCGATCGGACGCGCCGGTCGGCCCGATGAGATTGCCTCAGCGGTGCTCTGGCTTTGCAGCTCAGGAGCGAGCTACGTCGTTGGTCACGCCCTCACTGTCGATGGCGGAATGACGGTCGTCTAACCGCGCAGGATGTCGTGTGTCAGAGGACGAAGGTGATGCCGAAAACAAAGCACACCTTGAAATGCCATCCGAGTGCACGCTGGAAGAAGGAGATTACAAATGCGAGGAACTGTTCTATACGGACCGCGGGATGTACGTTTTGAAGATCGAGAAGAACCCCGGATTGAAAAGGCCACCGACGCCATCATCCGCCTGTCAGCCACCTGTATTTGCGGCTCGGACCTTTGGCCCTACCGCGGCATTGCGAAGGTAGCGCAACCGATGCCAATGGGGCACGAATATTGCGGCATAGTTGAAGAGGTCGGAAGAGAAGTCAGAAACATCAAGCCCGGCCAGTTCGTCGTCGGTTCATTTGCAACCTCGGACAGCACTTGCGTAATTTGCGAGGAAGGCTATCAGTCCTCGTGCGTGCACCGCGAGTTCATGAGCAGTGCTCAGGCCCCTCTGTTGCGCGTACCACTTGCCGACGGCACGTTGGTCGCAACGAGCGATCTTCCTTCTAATGAACTGATCCCCAGTCTGCTCGCGACATCTGATGTTTTGGGCACGGGTTGGTTTGCCGCCGATGCGGCGAACGTTAAACCTGGCGCGACGGTCGCGGTAGTCGGCGACGGAGCGGTTGGATTGCTTGGGGTGCTCTCCGCGAAACAAATGGGCGCAAAGCGAATCATCGCGATGAGCCGTCACGCGTCCCGCCAAAAGCTCGCTCGCGAATTTGGTGCTACCGACATTGTGACGGAGCGAGGCGATGAAGGTGTTGCGCGCATCAAGGAACTCACCGATGGAATCGGTGCCGATTCGGTCCTGGAGTGCGTCGGCACACAGGAGTCGATGATGCAAGCAATTAAATCTACGCGCCCCGGCGGTTATATCGGTTACGTCGGCGTCCCGCATGGTGTGGCGCTCGATGGCGAGATGCAGTTTTTCTCTCATGTCCACCTGCACGGTGGACCGGCGCCGGTTCGCCGCTACTTGCCTGAACTCATCAAACTCGTGTTGGGCGGAAAGATCAACCCTGGGAAAGTTTTCGATTTGACTCTTCCGCTGGATCAGGTTGCGGAGGGTTACCGGGCTATGGACGAGCGTCGTGCAATAAAAGTGCTCCTCCGCCCAGATGAAAAGAAGTGAGCGAACCACTATGAAGACGCGCAAGGAGTTTCTGTATGCGCTTGCCGTGGCATTGAGCCTGGTGCCCGGACAAACTGGAGCGCGCAATTCTTCAAGTGCGAATCTGCAGGCGGCCTCTTCTAGGAGGCAAGACATGAAGATCAAGATTACGATCGGCGGCAGAATCCTTACCGCTAGGTTGGCCGATAACGCAACCGCGCAGGATTTTGCTTCCATTCTCCCGTTGCACGTGACGATGAAGGACCTGTTCGGGCGCGAGAAATACGGCGACTTGCCCAAAGCGCTCTCCAAGAACGGTCCAACCAAGAAAACGTATGAAGTCGGCGAGATCGCTTATTGGTCTCCAGCTCAGCAGTTGGCTGTTTACTACCATCACGACGGCGAGTCGATACCTTCACCCGGCATCATCCCTATCGGAAGAATCGATGCTGGCATGGAAGCGTTCAACGTGCCGGGTTCGGTGAAGGTGACCATCGAGCTTGCCAAATAGTCCGTGGTCGATCCCGTTTTGAAGACCCAGGTGGGTAGTGACTTGAGAGCCAAAGAAAGGAGATGCTTCATGCCGAAAATGAAGGTTCTTATTCTAACGGGCGACGCAGCTGAGTCGCTTGAGGCGATGTACCCATACCAACGGCTGAAGGAAGAAGGCTACGAAGTGGAAATTGCCGCGCCGCAGAAGAAGAAGCTGCGCTTTGTAGTGCATGATTTTGAGCCGGGGTTTGAGACCTATACAGAAAAGCCAGGATACACCTGGGACGCCGATTTGAGCTTTGCCGATGTTAATCCCACCAACTACGTCGCGCTGGTGATCCCCGGCGGACGGGCTCCGGAGCACATCCGCAAGCATTCCGACTTTTTGCGAATTGTCAGACATTTCGTCGATCAGCAAAAGCCCGTGGCACACCTCTGTCATGCGGCGATCGCTCTGAGTGCGGCGGGAGTGTTGGCCGGCAGAAAGACGGCCGCTTACCCGGCTCTCGAGCCAGACCTTAAAGCAGCGGGAGGCAGCCGGCGGCTTGAATGCCAGGTAGGAGACGGACAACGAGCAAGACCCTACTGCGCGTGTAGTGGAATCAAGATGAAGAGTGGAAACCGTTCTATCTGATTTAAGATGGCGCGTCTTGTAAGTAGATTGGCGCGTTCAGCTAGTGCAATCAAATGGTGGGACATCTAAAGTTGCGTGTGAAGTGAATTATCTGAGCGATTGCGAGTCATCGATTGGGGTGCCGCTGCTTCGCTCGAGGGAAATGGACATTTGAGCTTTATGACAAAGCAGTCTGAAACTTCTAAGGGGCAGACGTGGAGCGCGGTCGGTTCGATGGCGCTGTGCGTGGCGTTGCTTATTGCCTCCGAGTTTATGCCGGTCAGCTTGCTGACGCCGATTGCGCACGATTTGCATGCGACGGAGGGAATGGCGGGCCAGTCGATTTCGATTTCCGGTCTTTTCGCAGTTGTAACCAGTTTGTTCATCGCAACGCTTGCGAGTCGTTTCGACCGCCGCCATGTGCTGATGGGATTGACGGGAGTGATGTTGTTTTCATTGGTGCTCATTGCTGAAGCGCCGAATCTTGCCATGCTGATGGTAGCTCGGGCACTTTTGGGGGTGGTGATCGGTGGGTTCTGGTCGTTGGCCACTGCGACGGTTATGCGGTTGGTTCAAGAGGATTCCGTTCCGAAGGCACTGGGCGTTGTTTACACGGGCAATGCGGTCGCCACGGCCTTTGCTGCGCCTATCGGCAGCTATGTTGGCGGACTCATCGGCTGGCGAGGTGTCTTTTGGGGCCTTGTCCCCATTGCAGTTCTCAATCTGCTCTGGCAATGGATCAGCCTGCCCGCGATGCCGCCACAAACGGCAAATCCTGTCGGCAAGCTCCTCGGCCTGCTGAAGCGGCGCAATGTCGCCTTCGCCATGTCAGGAGTTATGCTTACCTTTGCTGGAGCGTTGCAACCTTCACGTACTTACGGCCGTTCCTCGAAACCTACACCCGGGTGAGCGTGCCTCAGATGTCTTTGCTCTTGCTCAGATTGGGAGTCGCAGGATTTTTCGGTACGTATGGGGCAAGCACGCTCGTGAAGCGACATCTCTATTTTTTGCTGATGTGCCTGCCTCTAACTTTAGGGGCGGTAACCTTGGGTCTATTGGCAGTTCGGCACCACATATGGGCAGTCGCGCTCGCAATGATTGCCTGGGGAGCGGTGAACTCAGCAATTCCTGTGCTGTGGTCCACCTGGCTGACGAAAGGGATCAACGACGAGCCGGAAAGCGGCGGCGGGCTAATTGTGGGCGCCATCCAGCTCTCAATGATGCTGGGCGCGGCATTGGGAGGATTGCTCCTCGACCATATCTCGGTCGCAGCAACGTTCCTCGGTGGGACGGTTCTTCTTGCTCTTGCTTCGTTGGCTGTTGGCGATGGCAAGCGACTGAGGTCGCGGAATGCGGATAGATCAGATCTTCTTGCCACCGAGGACGCGGCGGGAATCTAGTAGGGTTTGGGGGCGGAGAAACGAGAAGGAAGCGGAGTTATGCTGCTAGGTGGGCTATGACGAATCGGTTTCGAGTTTCGAGTACGCTGCCGCGAAAGCTGGAAGAACTAGGTCTTACCCCGGGCGCAGTGCTGCGGCAAGCGGGTCTTCCAATGGGGTTGTTTGCCCTGGACAAGATCCTGGTGAGCACCGAAGACTTCTTTGCACTTCACCGAGGAATAGCGGAAGCCAGCAAAGATCCGGGAATAGGCTTGAAGCTCGGAACCGAGGAGCGCGTTGAGCGCTACGATCCGGTAAAAATAACCGCCATCTCCGCGAGATCGTTTCGCGACGCGGTCGCACGGGTGTCGCGCTACAAACAACTTACCTGTCCAGAGAAAATCCGTGTAGTCGAACGGGGTAATGAATCCGCTGTCCAGTTCCTATGGGTTCTCGCGCATGAGAAGGAGCCGCCGTTGTTAGTGGACGTCTGTTTCGCATGGATCGTCGACATGGCGAGCCGGGGCATCGGACGGCCTCTGAGGCCGAAGCGCGTGGAGTTGCAACGAACTCCAGCGCACCGAGAAATGTACGAAGCGCATTTCCGCTGTCCAGTGAATTTCAAGGCAAGACAGAATGCCCTGGTATTCAGCAAAGCGGACATGGACCTGCCATTTGTGACCCACAACGCCGACTTGCTGGGGACCGTCGCACCGCAGCTTGAGGCCGAGCTAGCCGAACAGCTCACCGACAAAAGTTTTAGCGAACAAGCAAAAGGAATTCTGAAACAGCTACTCGCGGGTCAACGTCCGGGCATTGACGATCTCGCCAGGGAGTTGCACATGAGCACTCGGACACTTCAGCGCCGACTGACGGAGCAGCGCATATCATTTCAGCGTTTGCTGGAAGAGGCCCGTCGTGAGTTGGCTCGTCACTACCTGCTCCACTCGTCTCGGCAGTTGAATGAAACTGCGTACCTCTTAGGCTACGAAGACGCCAATTCTTTCTTCCGGGCTTTCCACCACTGGGAAGGCACTTCGCCTGGACAATGGCGAGAGTCTCAAAAGAGCTCACAACCGGCGCAGATCCATGTGATGCCGGCGCCGGCTGGCAGGAGGTCAGCATGATGCGCTTAGGACCAACCTTGCTTCTTGGAGTCCTGCTCCTTGCGATCGTTTCTATCGGAGCCGCTTCTCGTGAGCAAGGCGACACACCTGATCGAGAAACAACTCCAAACAGACCTGCCGGCTTGGCCGCTTGGCAGAAGATTTACTCCGTAATGTCGCATCCGCGTTGCATCAATTGTCATACGGCCTCCGATTATCCGGAGCAGGGCGACGACCGCCATCGCCATCTCTTCAATGTCGTGCGCGGGCCTGATGGTAAAGGCGTTCCTGCGCTACAGTGCGCGACATGCCACCGGCAAGCGAATGCAGATAGCACAGGCGTGCCGGGCGCACCTGATTGGCATCTGGCGCCCCTTTCGATGAGATGGCAGGATGCTGCGGACAGGATTCTGCCAAGTTCCGCTGTTTGCAAAACCGTGTCTGATCCCGCCAAGAATGGTGGTCTCGACGGCGCAGCCTTGATAAAGCATCACCAAACCGAGTTGGTGAAGTGGGCGTGGAAGCCAGGCCTTCGTAACGATGGTTCAGCGCGGTCAGTTCCGCCAATCGACTACGAGGAGTTCATGGTTGCAACTCGCGAATGGGTGCAGGCCGGCATGCCTTGCACTAAGTAAAGAAGGAGGTCGCGGGATGGAAACGTTCAAACTTACGGTGAATTGTCAACAAAAGGATGTAACCGTCGATCCCAGCACTCCGCTGCTGTGGGTGTTGCGTGAGGATCTCAAGATGAGTGGTACGAAGTATGGCTGCGGCATTGCCGCATGCGGGGCGTGTACAGTGCATGTGGGCGGCGTCCCGACACGGTCCTGTGTCCTCCCCATTTCTCTCGTCGGTGAGCGTCCCGTTGTCACCATAGAAGCCATGTCAAATGACACCATCGGTCGCGTCGTGGAAGAGGCCTGGGAGTCAGAAGATGTCGTCCAGTGCGGCTACTGTCAGAGCGGCCAGATCATGAGTGCAGTGGCTCTGCTCAAAGCGACTCCAAAGCCAACGGATAAAGACATTGAGGAATCGATGGGTGGAAATCTTTGCCGCTGCGGAACATATGTTCGGATTCGGCAGGCGATTAAGGCGGCAGCGCGGCAGCTCGGATGAGGAAGGCAAAAATGGCAACAGCGACGACTCCGAACTTCTTGGAAGTGAATCGGCGGACTTTTTTGCGAATGTCTGGTGCTGCTGCAGGGGGCCTATTCCTCTCGCTCCACCTTGCTGAGCCTGGCCATGCCCGGCAGACACCGAAGGCTCAGGCGTATCCTCCCGCCGCGTTCATTCATGTCCGTTCCGATGGCAAGATTGTCATCCAGGTCAATCGGTTGGAATTTGGCCAAGGTGTGCAGACGGCTCTACCCATGCTGCTAGCCGATGAGATGGATGCCGATTGGTCGCAGGTGATTGCCGAGCTTGCTCCCGCCGCCGATGTCTATAGCGACCCAATAGCGGGAATTCAAATGGTGGGCGGCTCCGGTTCTATTGCGCACTCCTTCGAACAGTATCGTCAGTTAGGTGCCAGCGCGCGCGCCATGCTGATCGCGGCTGCGGCCGCTCAGTGGAACGTTATGCCCGAGCAATGCCGGACGGAAGCCAGCGTTGTCTATGGACCCAACAGTCAATCCGCAAAATACGGTGAGTTGGCGGAATCCGCCGCCAAGCTGCCCGTCCCGGAAAGTGTTCAACTTAAGAAGGAGAGTGAGCTTCATCTCAGTGGCAAGAACACCCGCCGCCTTGATAGTCGCGGGAAGTGTAACGGATCGCAGAAATTTGGGCTCGATGTGGATTTACCCGGGATGAAAGTCGCTTTGGTGGCGCATCCGCCGGTATTTGGAGCCAGGGTGAAGAGCTTCAACGCCGATGCTGCGCGCGCGATTTCCGGTGTGCGCGACGTTTTTGAGATGCCGCTCGTGCGCGGAACTGGAGTCGCTGTCGTAGCAGACCGATTCTGGGCAGCAAAGCAAGCGCGCGACCGCCTGCAAGCGGAGTGGAATACTGCCTCTGTCGAACACCCGGACACGGCACAACTGTTCTCCAAATATCGTGAACTGGCACGAACCGCCGGGAACATCGCCATGACCCGTGGCAGTGCGGCGTCGATGGATAGCATTCCTTCGTCGAAGCGCATTTTGGCGGAGTACGAGTTTCCGTTCCTTGCACACACGCCGATGGAGCCGTTGAACACGACGGTTCGATTCGATAGTAGTGGCGCTGAAGTCTGGGCTGGTTCGCAGTTTCAAACATTTGACCAAATGGCTGTTGCCGAAGTCCTTGGTCTAAAGGCAGAGCAAGTCACATTTCACACGGAGATGGCGGGTGGCGGATTCGGCAGACGGGCTGTCGCCGATTCCCACGTCCAGCGTGAAGCTGCAACGATTGCTAAGCGCCTGCCTGGCATTCCAGTCAAGTTGATCTGGACGCGTGAAGATGACGTGCAAGGCGGCTACTATCGCCCGATGTTTGTCCATCGAGTGGACGTTGGTATAGGCGCGGACGGAATGCCAATCGCTTGGCGGCACGTGATCGTCGGCCAATCACTCGTCGCCGGAACGCCGTTCGCGGCGCGGTTGATCAAGGACGGCGTGGATGCGACTGCGGTCGAGGGCGTAGCCGACACTGCATACGCCATCCAAAACTTCTACGTTTCTGCGCACCATCCCGAGATTAATGTTCCCGTGTTGTGGTGGCGGTCCGTCGGCCACACGCATACCGCATTCGTAATGGAGACACTGATCGACGAGTTAGCAATGCGCGCCAAAACAGATCCGATAGCCTACAGATTAAAACTCCTTTCGCCCGATGCGAAAAAACTCCGAGCGTGCTTGACTCTTCTGCGGGAAAAGACCGCGTCATGGCGAGACAGCGCTACTGGCAATCGAGCCGTTGGGGTCGCAAGTCACGAAAGCTTTGGGACGGGAGTAGCGTGCGCCGTGGAAGTATCTGTTGAAAACAAGCGGCCGAAGATTCATCGTGCGGTGATCGCGGTTGATCCCGGCTTTGCCGTGAATCCATTGAGCATCGAGAGCCAGATGCAGGGCGGCGTAACTTTTGGCATGACGCAAGTGATGCCCAAGGGCGCCATCACACTGAAGGACGGTCGAGTGGAACAGCGAAACTGGGACGGCTACACCCCGCCATATATTAATGATGCGCCGGTCACAGTCGAGGTTCACATCGTGCCGAGTTCGGAGAAGCCAACTGGCTGCGGCGAACCGCCGGTTCCTGTGATTTCGCCGGCTATAGTCAACGCGCTCTCTCGGCTTACAGGCAAACGCTATCGCAGTCTTCCGTTGGCCGAGATCTGAGAAATCGACTCTCGAATCCTGTTGATGCCAAAAGTTATGGCAGAGCCCCGCAAAGAGGCAGCCTTAATAGCAGAGGCACATATGAAAAAACTGATTTGGCTTGGCGTAGTGACTTTGCTTATCGGTATGACGACAACGACGCTCTCGGGCGGCCAGGATCGCGTTGGAAGTGATGGCATCCGGGAACGGTTTATCGGAGCGTGGCGGCTGGTCTCGCTCGAAGCACCAGCTCCAGGCGGGAAAATTCACAAAGCCGACTCAACCGGGCTGTTTGTCTTCACGCGTGATGGCCACGCGTCGGTTCAGGTCATGGAGCGCAACCCGTCGCCGCAAACTGCTGTTGGACCTGAGCAGTACTCGCACGGCGGCTACGAGGCCACCTTTGGTACGTATGAAGTCGACGAAAATGCTCATACCTTCACCTTCCAACGTCGAGGGTGCGTTAGTGCGCACCCTGATAGGCAAAGATCTGCCCCGTTCATTCGAATTCTCGGGCAAGCAACTCATCGTGAAGTCGGCCCAACCGGAGGAACACTGGAAAGTCACTTGGGAACACTACTAGACCGCCTCGGCAAATCATTGCATAGCTTTGTGTAAAGGGAGAAACAATGCGAAAACGCAAACTTGGAAAAAGCAATCTTGAGGTTTCCGCCATCGGATTCGGTTGCATGGGAATGAGTTGGTCCTACGGGCCTCCTAAAAACAAGCAAGAGATGATTTCTCTGCTGCACGCCGCCGTGGAGGGAGGTGTCACGTTCTTCGATACCGCCGAGGTATACGGTCCGCTCCTCAACGAAGAACTGGTAGGCGAAGCGCTTGCTCCGTTTCACGGGAAAGTTGTAATCGCGACGAAGTTCGGATGGGAGGCCAACGCCAATGATGGAGGGAAGTGAAGCGCTCTCAATAGTCGACCAGAACACATCAAACAGGTCGCAGAGGGATCGCTCAAGCGATTGAGGGTCGATGCCATCGATCTGTTCTATCAGCACCGGGTCGATCTGAATGTTCCGATTGAGGAGGTTGCCGGCGCTGTAAAGGATCTAATTCAGGAAGGCAAGGTGAAGCATTTCGGTCTCTCTGAAGCCAGCGCACAAACAATCCGACGCGCCCACGCAGTTCAGCCCGTGGCGGCACTGCAGAGCGAGTACTCACTTTTCTGGCGTGAGCCCGAAGAGACGGTGATTCGGACATTAGAGGAGCTGGGTATCGGCTTCGTGCCGTTCAGTGCGATCTGCGCAGGAGTTACTTTCTTCTGCTCTGCGAAAGAGCGGATCACATCGACCAGAGCATGGTTCACTTTGCGATTCTCCGCGCTGAACCGTGGCACGCTGTTGCGGAAGTCGGTGCTGTCGAACTTCGTGTCGGAATCGATCTTGCCCGTCAGGAAGCCTTTACGAAGCTGACCCGATTGGAGGAGAACGATCCACGGCTTCTTCGCAAGCAACCAGGCAACGACGTTCGCGCGCTCGAAGATGCCTCCTCAAAAATTAAGCTGGAAGGGGGCGGAAGCTCGAAGAACTTCGCCTTCCACCTGAGACGGTGCTGCGGGTTTCAGCGTTTGCTGGAGGAAGCACGTCGTGAGTTGGCCCGGCATTACCTTCTCCACTCATCCCGGGAGCTGAATGAAACCGCCTACCTCTTGGGCTACGAAGACGCCAATTCCTTCTTCCGAGCTTTCCACCACTGGGAAGGGACTTCACCCGGGCAATGGCGGGTACTTCAAAGGAAGTCTTAGCCGACGACACATGCGCAAGTTGGGGAACCTAAATGCACTCGTTGGTGTACTCACGCTGACCCTCGGTATCGCAGCCATCTCAGCCTTATTCGGTAATGTCGAGGCCGTGTTGCTTGAGTCGCTGCCATACAAGGAGGCTAGTCGGCTTCGGATCCCACCTTGTCCGCGGCATTTGCGTAAGTGGTCTTAAGTGAGGCAAGGGAGCGTTCGGTCCATCGCCTCCAATCTGAAGCAGGCCCACTCATTCACTTTTAAGGATTCGCCTCACGTCTCGTTTGCCGTGGAGGATGCGAATAATGTGCATGGCGTCTTCCTCCAGCGCATAGTAAATCCGAATCGCTTCAAATCCAGCAACCGGCCATGATCGAAGACTCTGAATTCGCGGATTGCTGGAAGAATATCGCGGACCCACATGAGGATTTTTGCGTAGTGATTGAATGGTGCGCCTGACAGCTTCCCGGAAGCGAAGGGCGATCTCTGGTGCTTCGGCAGTAAGGAGATAATAGCGGAACTGACGAACGATGTCGTCGCCGGTGGTCTGTCGATACAGAACCTTCACGAACGGGGGCTGGTCTTATGCTCGGCCAGGAGCGCATCTGTTCGCTTGCTTACGGAACTCCAAAACTCATCTTCCGTGAGTTGTTTTGAGGCAAGCCCTTCAGCGAGCAGGGTATCGAGTTCTTCCGGTGTTCCCGCGTAACCTGGCACGGTGCGTTGTTCAACGGCTGTTAAAGCAGCCTCGACAACCTCCTCAACGGATTTGTAGGCACCGCGGTCGAGCACAGCTCGAAGCCGGCGCTCTTGTTCCGGCGTGAGATGAATCGTCATGCATTGCTGCTCCGTGGCTTCGTCATCTTCAGGGTAGGGGAAAAAATGACTTCAGGCAAGTCGAATGGGGCTTCTGGTTGGAGAACTGCACGCCCTGGTGGAGCGATATATATCAATGATAATGCCGAGCAGAAGGACTGCCGTGACAGTGTAGGATTCTAACAAGCGTTCTAACCAACTGAACTACGTCCCCTTGAATACGTTATGGCCAACTTACAGATACTTGATTTTGGGGCAAGGCCTGTAATGGAACCCGTCCGCGCTTCTTGTCACGATGCCATTGGGTCTCGCGAAGAGCGAACCTAAGAAATTATAGGCGAAGAGTGGCGTGCTTGCAACTTGTCTGTGAGAGCGGTCAGCTGACCTGCGCGGCCGCCGGATTTGCGCCTTGGTTGGCGCTGGACCAGGCAAGAGCGAGGATAATCACAAAGATCAACGCGTTCGCGGGAATGTACAGATTGAAGTCGGCCAGGCTGTGCAGCAAGATGGCGACAATGCTGCCAAGGCAAGCGAAAGAGATGGCTCTGCCATAGCCGGTGCCGTGTTTTCTGCAACCCCGAAAAGTTAAGCCCAGGACCCGGAAAATCGCGCCAAACACAAGAATGCCTCCCGGCAGGCCGAGCTCCGTGATGACTTCCAGATAATCGCAGTGAGCGTGGTCAACCACGTTATTGAGAAAGGCGCTTTGCACGGAGGGGTAAACGACGGCAAAAGATCCGAATCCGCTTCCGAGAACGGGATGACGGCGAATCAAGTGAAGGGTATCGCGCCAAATCGAAAGGCGATCCTGTCCCGGGTGGGTGTATTGGTCATTGAGGGTTTCGAAGCGGGTAATCGCTGGATCGCTCCCAACCCAAACCGCGAGGCCAACCAATCCGAGAAGAAATAGGGCGGCGACTGCAACGCGGGCCTTTGCTGACAACGTCGAGGTCCCTGCAAGCGTTAGAACCGCTATCAGGGAAGCCAAAGCGGAGAGAATTCCCATTCGCGAGTGCGAGGAGACCAGTGCGGCGAAGAGTACCGCGGCAATAAAAATCCAAAACACCAGAAATGGAAATTCCGTACTGGACAAGAGCTCTCTAGCGTGGCCTGTTTCGCCAGGAATCCGCTGGCGCAAAGTCCAAACGTGCTGCAGCCCGAAAACCACGGCAAATGGCAGAATCATTTCCTGCAACCCTGCGAAGTGGTTGCGGTTAATGTAAGTGCCGGTTGCGTCTTCCAGATAGAACTTTTTCAGGTAAAAGAAAATCTGCTGCCAACCCGTCAAGTACTGAATCAGCCCATAGAACGCTTCGAACACACCTATGGCAAGCAGAGCGAGGACCAATCGTTTCCTGGCTCTATGATCTGCGCAAATTATCAGAACAAGGTAGAAGGCCGTCAGGTACGTCACTACCGCGAGGAACTGGGAAACTGTTTGGTAAGGAGCGGCGCTGAGAGTGAAAAAAGAGCGAGCGGGCGCATCAAGGACGGAAACACCGAAAAGATGTGCCAAAGAAATAGGAAGCGGAACAGTTTGGAGAAGAACTAGGGCAAGCAAAAGGAAAGGAACGATCACTGGGAGCCGGACCGAAGTTGCGGAAAAGCTTCGGCCAGCCAAGAGGTGAAGAGTTCCCAGGATGAGGATGATGACTTGTGTTATGGCGAAAAACCGGGTGGCGGTGCCCCCAAATGCAAGAACGGCCACAGCGATGGCCACGAGCAGACCGGCTTCAACAACGCGGCGCATTGGAATTGTTGGCGGCAAGCATTCGCACGCGGCTATTTGGAGAGTGTGCTCCAGGAATCGGCAGAGTCAGAAATCATCTCCGAATGCGAATTACCATTGCTATTACTACTGCCATTGCCATTCGAGCCGTATATCCCCAGGCCGTAATAGCCGTTGGTGTGCAGACTGACATTATTCAGCACTACGCCTGTGAGGTTCGCTCCGGCGCTTCGAATGCTGGTTTGAGACTGGATGACTTGTTCTCGAGGCGTCGCGCCGCTTTTGACCACAAGAAGGACGCCGTCCACTAACGCCGCGAGAATGCGGCTGTCGGCCAGAGTCAGCAGAGGGGAAGAATCAAGAATCACAAAGCCGTATTCGGACTTTGCCGCGCCAAGAAACGCTCCCATGCTTTTCGAGGAGAGAAGCTCAGCGGGATTAGGAGGCACGGGGCCACAAAGCAGAAGGTCGAGCCCTGGCGATGCGGAAGGGCAGACGGCGGTGCGCCAATCCTGCTGGCCTGTGAGGTAACTGACAAGGCCAAGGCTCTCGCGGATGCAGAAGAGTCTTTGCAGAGAAGGGAAGCGCAGGTCCGCGTCAACGAGGAGGACACGCTGGCCGAGTTGCGCAAGGGAGATCGCCAGGTTCGTAGCAATGGTGGTCTTACCTTCACCGGCCTGGGTGCTGGTAATGAGCAACGATCCAGGAGGATGGTCGGCCGTGGAGAGCAATACCGAGGCGCGCAAACTGCGGAAGGCCTCCACCAATGCTGCTTGCGGCTTCTCGCCTCGGTCAACTTGATCAATGCGATGCCAGCGCGCAGCCGGGTTGCTTGCAGTCCCATTGTGGGCGGACTTGAGAGGCAATGTTCGATCGAGCAGCTTTCGGACGCTTGGCCGGTCGCCATTCAAACAATGCACGGACGGAATCAGCGCCAATGCCGATAAGCCAAACAGGCGCTCCACATCATCAGCGCCTTTCAACGTATCGTCGAGGCGTTCTTGGAGAAAAGCGGTGCTGATGCCAAGTCCAAGGCCGAGCAACGCGGCAACCGCCAGATTCAGCGGGATTCTCGGCTTTGCGGGCCTGGCTGGCGGCTCAGCGGAATCCACTACGCGAATGTTGCTTGCCTTCAAGCTTGCGGATACCCCTGCCTCTTTCAGCCGCTGAAGCAGTCCCTCGTACAATTGCCTGTTCGTTTCCACTTCACGCTTGAGGATGTTGTACTGGACGGCCTTTTCGGCTATCACATTGACTTGTTTTTGTTGGTCGTCCAACGCCTGCTTCACCAATTCCTCGCGGCGAACCGCCGCGGAGTACTCGTTGGTGATTTTGTCGGCAGCACGCTGGCGCTCCTCTCTCAGCGTGGCTTCAATTTCGTCAATCTGGCTCTGAATCTCTTTCACGCGGGGATATTCCGCATTGAACTTCGTGGATAATTGAGCGAGTTCGCGTTTGAGTTCAGCAAGCCGCTCACTTAAGTCCTGAATCAGTTTGTTTTCAACAACGCCCGGCAGAGATCCATAATTGCCGGATTGAACGAGCCGGTATACAGATTCCTTTTGGTAACCGTCCGCCTGTGCTTTGGTCAGCTCTTCCTGCAGCGCTTGCAGGCGTTCATTCGCTACGTTCTGGCTGGCTCCTTTGTCGTTCTCGAGAAAAACCAAACCGTTGTGGCGCGCATAGTCCTGCAACTGTTCTTCTGATTTTTCCAGCTTGGCCTTGACGCCAACCAATTGCTGGGAAAGCCAGTCGGTGGCTTTTTGCGTGGCCAACCACCGCGCTTCCAGGCTTTGGTCGATGTAGTCTTCCGCGAGCGCGTTTGCGATGCGCGCAGAAAGTTGAGCATTGCCTGAATCGAAGCGCACGGTCACGAGACGGCTCCGGCTGACAGGCTCGATGCTTAGCCGGTCTTGAAAGCGTTCGAGAACCCGCTGGTAAACGGCGGAATCGTGAGCGACTGGGGCCGGACCCAGCGCAAAAGCCTGCTTTTGCGGTGCCCTGGCAAACCTTTTTAGAGACCACCATTTCGGAGCGTTGAACTCTGGCAGGGAATCAAGATGAAGCTGGTCAATGACGCGCCGCGCTATGCTGTCACTGGCCAAGATAGTGTACTGCGTTTTCAAATACGAGTCGGAAACCGATTCCAACTCGTAAAGATCCTTGATCGTGGGGATGTCCGCGTTCTCTTTTTGGATTTCCAGCAAGACTTGAGCGCGGTAAACGGGTTTTTCTTTCAGTGTGGCGATAAGGCTCCCAGCAAATACGAGGAAAAAGACGATTGCAACCGTTGCAAAGCGTTTGCGCAGGATGCGCCCGTAAGCGCGGAGGTCGACCGGTTCTTCGGCTTCTATGATTTCATAAGAATCGGAAAGGTCGACGACGCGATTGTCCATAAAGCGCAATCCCCCATGCCCCGATCGTGGACCCTGCGCGAAAGGTTCGAGTTTATTTGGTTCGCTCATGCTGCCGTGCCTGCTACCAGTGAAAGATCAAGAGCCCTGCTAGTGTTTGCGCTGCAACCTCTGCTCCTCTCGAAAACGTGGTCTTTGTGGCGCTGTTGGGCACGAAGACGATATCTTTCGGTTCCAGCATCGGGTCCGGCGCCTTACCCGCCAAGATTTTGCTCAAGTCAATTGGCGTCTGTGCCCGTTCACCGCTTTGCTCATCGGTGCGGATGATCCGTGCTCCTCCTTTCGAAGCTGTGCGAGTCAAACCGCCACTCAAAGCTAAAACTTGCAGTACCGACATCTTTTCATTGGATTTCATCGTAAAGCCGCCGGGCCGCTGGACTTCACCGACGACATAGACAATTCCTGCCCGCAAAACCTTGACGATATCGCCCGGATTGACTATGGGATTCTGATGAACGTCGGAGGAATCGAGAAGATTCTTCAGATTCACCTGAACTGTATTTTCAGCTGGAGAGCCATTCATGTCTTTCGCGGCCACTGTCTCCTCGGCCTGAGAACCAACGGGATTTTGCAGCCCTGCCCCTCGCATGATAATGGCGGTCTCCCCGGCATCGTCCGCCAAACCTTCCGCGAGTGAAAGAATCTCGAGGAGCGTTTTGCTCCCTCGGACCTGGAAAACTCCGGGTCTTCGGACCGCTCCAAGGACCGACACAGGATGACTTTGCATCTCGCGCACAAACACGCTGACGTGCGGGTCCTTCATGTACTTGCGCCGGAGCAGTTCTTGCAGGACAAGTTCCAGTTCGCGGGGAGTTAACCCTGCGGCGTGAACGGAGTCCAACAAAGGCAGCGAAATTTCGCCGGCAGAGGAAACGCGAACCTCGCGGTTCAACTCCTGGGCCTCAAAGACACTGACGTCGAGAACATCATCGAAACCAATTCGATAGTCTTGCGGCCCTGCGGGTAGCACAGCGGAATTCGAATCCAATAATTCTTTAAGCCGGCGGTTCCACTCCTGGCTGGTTTGAAGATTTGGCGAAGACTTCGTTGGATCGTCCGCGGTGTCCTGGCGCGACAATGGTTCTTGGTTCTTCGGCTCTTGGTTTTTCTGTGCGAAACGATTTTCTTGCGTGGCCGCCCGACAGCTTGTGGGACAGAGCAGGCTGCCCCCGATTTGAAATGCCATGCTGGAAAGCAGAAGCAACCGAAAGCGGAACGACGGCCTCAAGCCTAAGGGCATTACCTATTCCTTCTTTCGTGGGCAGTGGACAAAGCATTTGCCTTGGGTCGTTTCAGATTTGTCCGGGACGTACGAACTCGGCCCACTTCTTCCTCCGAGTGCATCGACACCTCTTTGGGACGATGACTGGGTGGCTTCAGGCTAGAATCTGGTGGCCGGAGAGTCGATACAGTACAGCCTCCAAACAGAATGCAAGTAAAGACCTGAGCAATTTTGGAGGCATTTTTGCGCGGTCGACCTATTGAAAGCTATGATTTCGGGAAATGCGTCCGGCTGGAGTTCAGTGTCATTCGCGTTTGGCGCGAATTTGTTAATCCCATGCTCTCCAATACGATCCGGGTAACAAACTCCGTACCGTAAATTAGATAACGCCGCCACAAACGACGCGGTTCCTGGAGCAGCCGGAAGAGGCACTCGAGACCATGCTCGCGCATCCATCGTGGCGCCTGCCGGCGCCTGCCAGAGATCATGTCAAACGCAGCTCCCACACCCACAACCACGGGAACATTCAGTTTGTTCCTGTGCTCGTGCATCCAGCGCACTTGTCTCAGCTCGCCCAGCCCCACCCAGAGCACGTCGGGCGCAGCGCGAGAGATCAGCGAAACAGCGTCGTCATCGTCGTTTTGCTCGGCGCTCACGCGCTGCGAATAGGTTCCGGCAACAGTCGTTCCCGGAAATCGTTGCTCGATCTTTTTTGCAAGCCCCTTCGCCACATCGGGATCGCGCTCCGCACCGTAGAAGAAATGCCGGTATCCGCGACCAGCGGTTTCTTCGCAGAATGCAAGCAACAGGTCGGGGCCATAGACGCGGCGGGGCAAGTCATGACCATGCCGCCGCCCTAGCCAGACAAGAGGCATACCATCGGGAACAACCAAGTCCGTCGCGTTCAGAATTTTTTGGAACTTGGGATCGTGCTGCGCCTCGACGATGCCGTTCATACCGGTGGCGGCAATGGAATGGCACCCCCTTCTCTTGCGGATCCATTCCTCCATCTGCTCGACTACATCGTCGATTTGAACCGCATCCACGCGGACGCCCAGAACCCGGAAGAAAGGAGACTCCGCAGGCTTTTGCATTTGCAGGGGATGAGGAGGGGCGGCCATTGCGATTGGACCCCGTCCCCCCCATTTTTGCGTAAGTGTTGATTTTAAAGGGGTTAAGTCCGCATAGGGATTGCGGCTTGGGAAGCTACAGCGAGTGGTACGGTTTTTCAAAGTGCGAGTCACAGAGAATCCCCAAATACAAATGAGAGTCGTAGCACGCTAAAAATATATTTAGATGCGAAACGAGCGCCCCTAGTAGGGGAAGGGAACGGAAGATGTTCAGCGAGCCGTGGGGGCTATCAGTGGTTTCCCTGATTGAATCTA
>QHYL01000401.1 GCA_003224105.1 Acidobacteriota bacterium
CTTCTACTCGGCTCGCAGGGCTTCCACCGGGTCCACAGCGGCCGCGCGGCGCGAGGGCAGATAGCTCGCCAGCCAGGCAGTCGCCATCAGTCCCACTGAAGCCGCCGCGTAAGTGATTGGGTCCACCGGCCTTACGTTGAAAAGCAGTGACGACAACAGCCGCATCGAGACGACCGCCCCGAGCAGCCCGAGCCCTACACCGATGCCAGTCAGCAGCAGCCCTTGACGCACGAACATGCCCGTGAGTTTTTGTTGCTGTGCTCCCAGGGCCATCCGAATGCCAATCTCTCTTGTTCGCTGAGACACGGAATACGCGATCACGCCATAGATGCCCACGACTCCCAGCAAAAGCGCCATGCTTCCTGCGACGCCGAGCATGATGAGGGTGAACGAGGTTCGAGCGAGTGATTTCCCATAGTAATACTGCACCGTGTGAATGCTCGCTAGCGGAAGATTGGCATTTACCGACCACACCGCTTCCCGGACATTCTTGAGAAAACTTTCTGAGCCTGCCAGCGAACTTCGGATGGCATAGGACACTTCGCGGCGCACCGAAACGTCATCGCTCTCGAAGTGCTCCTGAAGAAGCGGCCAATAGGCTTCAGTTGGCGTTTTCTGATTCACTCCGTCATCGTGAACGTCGCTCACCACGCCAACGACTTCTCGCCAGTCGTCTTTCGAGCCGACGCGGATGCGTTTGCCGAGCGCGTTATTTGGCTCGCCCCAATACTCCCTGGCGAGGTTTTCAGAAACCAGGGCAACGGAAATCTTGTTGTAGGTGTCGGTCCAGGTCAGGTCGCGTCCGGCAATCAGCGGGGTGCTCAGCGTAGCGAGAAAGCCCGGCGAGACGAACTTGAAGCGGCTCAACGGCGGAAGCTGGCCCTCGGCATACAAGCGGCCTTCTACGAAAACCGGATCGTGCCATCCACTTCCGCTCATCGGAATCACCGTTCCAATGCCAGCCGAAGAGACTCCCGGAATGGCCTCCATCTTCCGCAAGATTTCCTCTTCCATGCGGACCACGCGTTCGGGATCTTTGACCTGCGTGTCGGGAATCGAGATGCGGAAGGTCTGCAATTCCGCTGGGCGGGCAAATCCGACATTAACATGAGTCAGAGCTCGAAAAGTTCGAATCATCAGGCCGGAGCAAATCAAGAGAACCAGCGCCAGCGCCACTTGCACAACGACGAGCACGCTTCGCGCGCGATGTTGCTCCCTGCTTTGGCTGACGCCGCGCCCTCCCTCGCGAATCCCGGTGTTGAGGCGCACTCCAGCGTATTTGAAAATCGGAACGCAGCAGACCAGCAGGCTGGCCAGGATCGTCACCAACAATGTGAATAACAGAACCGGCCCATCAATCCCGATTTCGCGGATGCGAGGCAGCCCCGAGGGCGCCACGGCGCGCAGGATGCGCAACGTGCCATAAGCCAACCCTAGCCCGAGCGCGCCGCCAAGCGTAGCGAGCGTCAAACTCTCCAGCATCAATTCGCCGGCAATTCGGCCCCAACCTGCTCCTAGCGCGGCCCGCAAAGCCAGTTCCTGCCGCCGGCCCTCCACTCTTACGAGCAACAGGTTCGCCACGTTCGCGCATGCAATCAACAGAACCATTCCGATGGAACCCATCAACACCCAGAGGGCGTTGCCTACATCTCCTACGACACCCTGTTTCAATGGCCTGGCGTCTGGGCCAATGCGCGCGTCTTCAAACAGTTTTATGCTGAAGCCGGGCGGTGCTGGAAAACTTCTCATGACGATGGGAAGCATCCGCGCAATATCGGCGTTCAATTGCGCCAGCGTAACTCCCGGCTTCAACCGGGCAATACCTTCATAGCTGAAGTTGCCCAGATGAGTCTTGCTGCGATCAAAGCGGAAGGGAAGCACTAAGGCCTGGTCTTCCCAGTCCAGGAAATGAAAGTTCTGCGGCAACACCCCGATGATTTGGCGTCCCTTGTCGTCGACCACCAGCGTTCGCCCGACGACGGACGCATCGCCGCCAAACTTCCGGCGCCAGTATCCGTACGTCAGCAACACGGTTTCAGCCGTGCCCGGCGAATCGTCCTGCTTTGTGAACCCGCGTCCCAAGGCTGGCTGGATACCGAGAAGCGGAAGCGTGCCGTCCGTCACCAGTAGGGCGGAAACCTGCTCAGGTTCCGCCATTCCTGTCACAGTCACGGAATCGCCTGTATACAAACCAATGTCTTGGAAAGTCTGCCCTTGCTCGCGAAAAATGAAATAGTCCGAAGGCGAGAGATAGGGGAACTCCTTCTGACCAATGCCCGGAGCGGTGAGCCACACGCCTGCCAACTGTTCGGCCTTTGCGTACGGCAAAGGCTTCAGCAGCACTCCTTCCAGCACGCTGAAGACCACGGTGTTAGCCCCTACGGCCGCCGTCAAAGTGATGAGGGTTATGGCCGCAAACATCGGCGCGCGTACCAATCTTCGCAAAACCTGCCTCGACAGATTCGCAAAATAAAGCATGATTAGTAGCCTCCGGGCTAAGACGGCTTTCTCGGGGCAGAGCTTACTCTCTAGAGAGTCTCATACGGTTCATACGTTCGGAATGAGCAAGAAGTTCCCGGAAACGTGCTGTGTTACTGGCTACTCGGAAGCTGCCCCATAACCTGTTTGCCTCACCTTGACATGGCGAAACTTTCTTCCTGGGAACGGGTTTGAGGTAAACGGAGGATATTCTGTAGGCGCGGTGTCCTTTGCGTTTGTTGTTGCCGCGCTGGAACTTCATCGTTTTTCGGCGAAACCCTCCTTCGAGGCTTCGCCATCTAAGGTTTTAAGCCTTTCCGCTTGCGTTTCGCAGTGTTTTTTGTTTCTCCGCAACGCAGAAAGGCTGCGAGTGGCACTCTTACGCGTGGGAAGGGGCAATGAAATCCAAAAATCGTCTGCTGCTGTTACTTTTCATGCTCGCGGGCTCGCTCGCGCTCTGTCTTTCCTTAGACGCGCAGCAGGCCATGCCTTCGGATGCGCAGTTGCTGCGGACCTACAATGCCAGCCGGGAAATCTCGCTGGTTGGCACAATAGTGAAATATGAAACCGCTTCCACCGCTCCACCCATGGGTGCGCACGTCACCATTCAAACGGCCACGGGGCAAGTGGACGTGCATCTCGGCAACGCCAAAGTTCTTGAGGCTGATCACTTTACATTGAATGCCGGAGACAGCGTTCGCATCGTTGGCGAACCCATGGCTCTCGGCGAAGGAACCTACTTTGCCGCTCGCATCGTGCAAAAAGGCACGCAAGCCGTCGCCGTGCGCAATGCCAAAGGTTTCCCTCTCTCGCCTGCTTCCACCTTGACCCCGGCGCAAAAGGAAGCGCTGCGAGGTGTGCGATGAGGCGGCTCCTAACGGCGGCAGTTGCAGCGGCATCCCTGTGGGCCACAGCCTGCAGTCCCGGCCACCCTGCCATCACTCCTCCGCCCCCGTCCGGCAATTACACGCTGGCCAGCCTGAGCGGTCAGTACGCCTTCATCTCTAACGGCGAAGTGTTCACTAATGGCTCTTCGTTCCCTGTTCCCTTGGTGCGTGTTGGAAGCTTTACGGCGGACGGCGCGGGGCACATCACGGGCGGCGTGGAGGACGTGAATACCGCCGGCTCAGTCACAAATGCAGTTCCTATCACGGGAGGGTCTTATACGGTCCATCCCGATGGCCGCGGCGTCTTGGACCTTGCCTTCGGCCAGAACACGCTGGAATTCGGCATCGTTTTGACCTCCACAAGCGACGGCCTCATGATCGATGAAACCTCAACCAGCAGCCAAGCTTCCACTGGCAGCGGCAATTTCACCAAGCAGGACACTGCATCGTTTGCCATTTCCACGATTGCTGGCTCGTATGTCTTCGACTTTGCCGGGTTGGATGGTGATACGCAATCTCCTTGTCCGTGTCCAGAGTCACTTATCGGCCAATTCACCGTCGCTAACGGTGTGGTCAACCCTGGTTTTTTCGACGACAACGACGACGGAACGCTTACATCCAACGCCAGTTTTACTGGAACGCTGTCCACAGATCCTTTGAGTCCTCAAGAGCCGATAACCAATTCAGGTCGCGGGATTGCGCTCATCGCCGGCCAGAACTTTGTCTTCTACATCGTGGACGCGAGCCGCGTCCGGTTTATCAGCACCAATCTGGGCATGCTCTCTGGCGATGCGGTAAGGCAGAACAGCAACTTTCCATTGGACGTGAGCGGCATCACTGGCAGCTTTGCGTTTCTCGTCGCCGGCAGTTCCGCCAATGGTGGCCTCACGCGCGTCGGACGCTTTACTGCCGGCAACTCTAACCTTAGCAACCTGCTCGTGGACGTCAACGATGCTGGTAATGAGGTCCAATTCAACAATTTGTCCAACGCCAGCATCACTTCCTACGATGGAAACACTGGTCGCGGTACGCTCTCCTTCTCGAATGGAGCAACGACAACCTTTTCGTTTGTTTTTTACCTCAGCTCTGCCAATGACGGCGTGATTCAGGAAGTCAGCGGGCCTTCGGGGACTAATACGGCCATTGTTGTTGCTGACGGCTCCATCTTGTCGCAGTCCGGAAGTCCGTTTACCAGCAGCAACGTCTGTTCGACCTGGGCGTTGGAGGCTCAATCACCATCGCTGGCGACGGTACCAGCAGCGCCAGCGGACAGCAAAACAGCATGACCGTCAACCTTTCAAATACTGCGCCGATCCATATGGCTGTCTACATGGTGAATCCGCAGTTGGCGTTCTTTGCTAACAGGGACAATAACGGCGCACAGCGCATCGTCGCCGGCATCCTGAAAGCACAGCAATAGCATCAAACATAAACACCAGGGAAGCCCAGTTAGAAATTTGCCCAGGCCTCCTGCAGGCTTAACACACTTACAGAAAAGCTAAGTCCTTTAAAATGCGCAGTTCCGCAAAAACTGGGGGAAGGATCCCACATCATTTCGTGCTTCGATCCCTCAGTTCGCTCTCAAGCGAACTTCCTCGTCGCTTTTCCGGCATCCCGGATTTATTTCCTATCCTTGCTTCAACTCCTTTTTCCTCAATCACATGTGCACTCTTTCTCATTCAATGGGGGGAGGGGAGGTAAATGCGCCTTCCCATTTTGGGAAATTCCTCTTTGAGGATTTTCAGCTCTTGCCTTCGAGCAGTTTCTCTACGCGCGCCACATCTTCTGGCACGTCCACGCTGACGGCGTCGTGCTCCACTTCGGCCACTCGAATCTTCCAGCCGTTTTCCAGCCAGCGTAATTGCTCGAGCTGCTCGATGCGCTCCAGCTCGCCTTGCGGGAGAGTGGGGTATTCCAGCAAAGCCTCGCGCTGGAACACGTACAGCCCCAGATGCTTCAAGTGCCGCACCTGAATCTTGCTTGCGCTGTCCCGCACCCACGGAACCGGCGCCCGCGAGAAGTACAAGGCATTCCCGTCGAAGTCCAGGACGGTCTTCACAACGTTGGGGTCCATGATGTCCGCGGGAGTCTTGATGGGCGTGGCTACGCGCTCCGTCCCGGTGCGGTGATCCGAGCGCGTCATTCGTGCTTCGCCGCCAAATCCCTGGACGGCCTTCACAATGCGCTCATCGTCTGTCGCTACCACGACGCGATTTGCTCGCGTGGCCAGTTTGGCCCGCTCATAGACGCGCTGGATCATGGGTTTTCCCGCAAGACACACTAGGGGCTTTCCCGGAAGGCGCGTAGATGCGTAGCGCGCCGGAATCACCACCACTACTTTCATCGAGCCCATCTCTTGCGTCTCCCCATTTTGGGAATAAGCCTCGCTCTTTCAGAGTCTTGCTGAACGAGCGCGGTCGTGCGCCGATGCTACCACAGCCCCAGGTTCCGGCCGCGTCATTCAAGCTTTTGGTATGAAGAATGGAAGGATTGTTCTTGTTTTCAGAATTGCGAGTGGTAGAATCCAATTTGAATCTGACCCGCGCGGCCGTCCCGGTCCGACCGAGACGTTGGGGGTGCCGTGAAACGCGAATTGCCAGTGACTGTTCCGCAGTCACGCTCTGAGAAGCGTCGCGTTGTGCTTGCCTCCTTCCGGCTTTTGCTCGTTATTTGTTTTCTTTGCGCCCAAGCCCTCTTTCAGGTAGCTGCCGCCCAGGCCCCCCCTGATGACAACAAACCCAAAGACGATACCAAGAAAGAAGAGCCGAAGAAGGAAGACGCAAAAGACGAAGACGCCAAAATAAAAGTCGATGACGTGCGCAAGGACACGCCTGCCAAGGCCTTCAAGGCGGGCGGCCTTCTGCACATCGACGTCGACATGGCGCTCGTAAACGTTACGGTCACGGATCCTTACAACCGTTTGGTTACCGGTCTCGATCCCGATAATTTCCGCATTTTCGAGGACAACGTCGAACAGGAAGTGACTACGTTTTCCGCGGAAGATGTACCGATCTCCATCGGCGTCATATTTGATTTCAGCGGCAGCATGTCCAACAAAGTAGGGAAGGCTCGTGAAGCGGCCCTGCAATTTTTCAAGACCGCCAACCCCCAGGACGAGTTTTTTCTGGTCAGTTTCAACGAGCGCGCCGAACTGACCAGTTCGTTTACCAACAGCGTCGAAGACTTGCAGAGCCGGCTGATGCTTACCTCTCCCAAGGGCCGCACCGCGCTTCTCGACGCCATCTACTTGGGACTCAGCCAGATGAGGGGTGCACACAACGCCAAACGTGCCTTGCTCATCCTATCGGATGGAGGGGATAATCACAGCCGGTACAACGAAAGCGATATCAAGCGGTTGGTGAAAGAAGCGGATACCCAGCTCTATGCCATCGGAATCTTTGACCCGCTGGGATCTCGCAACCGGACACCGGAAGAACTGAAAGGCCCCTCGCTTCTCAGCGAAATTACGGAAATGACCGGGGGCCGTGTGTTTTCCGTTGAGAGACTGGAAGATCTTCCGGATATCGCGACGAAAATCGGCATGGAGCTGCGAAACCAATATGTGCTCGGCTATCGACCAAGCAACAAAGCTCACGACGCGCGGTGGCGGAAGATCAAGATTAAACTGCGCGCTCCGAGAGGACTCCCGCCTCTCACCGTTTATTCAAAGACAGGGTATTACGCGCCCAGCCACTAATGCGACTTGGCGTTTTTTTCACCGTGCGTTGTCGCCGGCAGCGCTGCTTTGCGCTATAACTCTTTTTCCTTCCCCTGCGCCGGCGCAGATTCCCGTAACGAATCCCGTTCCTCCACCACCAGGGCAAAACAACACGGACAAGCAAGGCTCGACCATCATTACGCGCGTCAACCTTGTGGTCCTGCACACCACCGTGCTCGACGACCGGCAACGTTTTGCGGACGGCTTGAAACAGGAAAACTTCCGCGTCTTCGAGGACAAAGTCCAACAAAAACTCTCCGTTTTCAAGCGCGAGGACGTTCCGGTGAGCATGGGGCTGGTGATTGACAACAGCGGCAGCATGCGCGACAAGCGCCCCAAAGTGAACGAAGCCGCCATCACGCTGGTGCAGGCCAGCAATCCGCAGGACGAAGCGTTTGTCGTGAATTTCAATGACGATTTTTATCTCGACCTGGACAAGGATTTCACCAGCAGCGTTCCGGAGCTGAAAGAAGCGCTGGAGCGCATTGACTCACGCGGCAGCACCGCGCTTTACGACGCCATCATCGGTTCGCTCGATCATTTGAAGAAGGCTTCTCGGGATAAGCACGTGCTCTTGATCGTGACGGACGGCGAGGACAATTCGAGCCACTACACGCTGGAAAAGACCATCCGCGACATCCAAAAGACCGACACGGTGATTTACGGCATTGGCTTGCTGAGCCAGGAAAGCAAGAAGAGCGCGAAGAAGGCCAAGCGCGCGCTGGAAGAAATTGCCAAGGCGTCAGGCGGCGTTGCGTATTTTCCGGAAAACGTCGAAGATGTTCACAATATTTGCCAGCAAGTGGCGCATGACATCCGCAACCAGTATACGCTAGCCTACTACCCGACGAATGACCGGCGCGATGGGACCTTCCGCAGCGTAAGCGTGGAGATCATTCCTCCCCGCGGCCGCGGCAAACTCATGGCGCGCACGCGCAGCGGCTACTACGCCCCTTCAGACACCACCACATCCGGCAACTGATTCTCCACAACAACCGCAACGCCCAAAGCCCGAGAGGCCTCGCTCCCATCGTGGCCTCGCGGCTTTTCTTTTTTTTGCAGCGCATTCCGGACGGGTCCATCTCCCCTTGCTTACCGAGGGCAGAGGTGGTAGTCTCGGTTACCGAGGACATAAGGATGAGCAAACCTTCGGATCTGGTGCAGGGCACGTTGGACATGTTGCTGCTGAAAATTCTGGCGCTTGAGCCGATGAACGGCTTCGCGGTGAGTCAGCGGCTGAAGCAAGTGTCGGGCGACATTTTGCAGGTGAGCGACGGATCGCTGTACCCGGCTTTGCACAAGTTGGAACAAGAAGGCTGGATCACGGCGGAGTGGAAAACGTCCGAGTATGGACGGCGGGCGAAATACTATTCGCTCACACGACTGGGGCGGCGACAGCTAGAAAAAGAAGCAGACAACTGGGGCAGGCTTTCGAGTGCCATTTCGCGGGTT
>QHYL01000402.1 GCA_003224105.1 Acidobacteriota bacterium
CGAGGACGCCGATTCTCCGGCCCGCGAACTTGCCCGCGCGATTGAGGAAATTGACGGCCGCAACGCGATTCGCATGATTTTCCGCCAGGACCGCTATGGCCGGGGCGGAGACCATTTCCCATTTTACAAAGCCGGGCTGCCCGCGGTGCGCTTCACCGAGCCTCTCGAAGACTACAACCATCAGCACCAGACGCCGCGCACGGAAAACGGCGTCGCGTACGGCGACTTCGAGAAATATCTGAACTTTACGTTCATGGGCAACGTGGCGCGCGACAATGCCGAAGTCCTGCGCCAACTCTCCATGGCTCCTGCCCCGCCAACCAACGCTCGCCTCAAAGGCGCGGTCACGCCGGACGCCAAGGTTTCCTGGGCGGCCGAAGACGACCCCGAACGCGCGGGCTTTGAAGTCCTGTGGCGTGAAACGACCGACCCTCGTTGGCACGTCTATGACTTTGTGACGGAACCGGGCGAGGCGGTCTTGAAGGGTGTTTCCACGGACAATCACTTTTTTGCGGTGCGCTCCGTCGGCAAGAACGGCGCGCGCTCGATCGCCGTTCCAACCGAAATGGAGCGCCGCGCGCCGCCAGGGCCAACGCGCAGCAGCCAGTAATCAATTCTTGTTCGAAATGATTTGGAACCGGATCGCAAGTGAGCTTGTCTAGGAGCACGGTGAGTGTAAGGGCACACAAAAGTCGGCCAAATTTGGAGTGCGGGAGCTTGCTCCCGCCTCTTCCGACCTCGAAGGAGCACAAGAATGTCAAAAGTCATTTCATCGTGTGGGGTGCTAACTCTTCTTTGGCTAGGTCTCACGGGAACTGCGTCGTCGCAAGCACCAGTGCCGGAGAGAGGCGCCAGAGCGCCTGAAGCCAAAACGGAGGAAAAGTGCGACCCCGCAGCCATGAAGGAAGAATCGTCGGTGACGGAGCACTCGATTCGCGTCGGCGGACAGGCCATCTCCTACAAGGCGGCCGCGAGCACCACGCTGCTGAAGAACGACAAGGGCGACCCCACCGGCCTGCTCTACTCCGTCGCGTACACCAGGAGCGACGTGAAGGACCTGAGCACGCGGCCCGTGTCCTTCCTGTACAACGGCGGGCCAGGCTCGGCTACCATGTGGCTGCACATGGGCGCCTTCGGGCCGCGCCGCGTGTACACGGTGAACGGAGCGTTCACGCCACCCGCGCCTTATAAGCTCGTGGATAACGCCGAAACTTTGCTGGACAAGACCGACCTGGTGTTCATTGACGCCATGGGTACGGGCTACAGCCACGCCGTCTGCAAAGCCCAGGAGAAAGATTTCTTTGGCATCGACGAAGACATCGAAGCATTCGGGCAGTTCATCGTCACCTACCTCAGCCGCAACGATCGCTGGAACTCGCCGAAGTTCCTGATCGGCGAAAGCTACGGGACGTTCCGCTCGGCCGCGCTCGGAAATTATCTGCAATCGCACGACACCGTGCACTTGAACGGAATTGTGCTGATTTCTTCCGTGCTCGACTTGTCCTCGCTGACGTTTACTCCCGGCGACGACCGGCCCTACATCTTCTACCTGCCCAGCTATGCGGCTGTCGCGTGGTATCACAAAGTGTTGAAAGACAGGCCGGCTGACGTCGTGTCGTTCATCGAAGAGGCGCGGAAATATGCGCAGGGCGATTACGCCGCGGCTCTGTACAAGGGCGCGGCTCTTTCCCAAACCGATAAAGCGGCCGTCGCGAAACGGGTTTCGTACTTCACTGGCTTGAGCGAAGACTACTTGATGAAGGCGGACCTGCGCGTGGCGCTGAGCCAATTTCGCGCCGAACTGCAGCGCAAAGAAGGGTTGACCACCGGACGCATCGACGCGCGCTTCACCGGCTACACCTACGACTTGCTCGAAGAAAACGCCCAAGGCGATCCCGAAGGCCCGGCCGTGGGCGGAGCGTTCACCGCGCTCATCAATTCCTACAATCACGATGACCTGAAATTCGGCAAAGACAAGGTGTATCACAATTCCGCGAACGCCTTTGGAAGCTGGAACTGGGTTCGCCGCGAGCAGCAGAGAAGAGGTTTCCCCGGCGCGCCAAACGTGGATCAGGACCTGGCGCAGGCCATGATCACCAATCCCAAGCTCCTGGTGCAAGTCGAGAACGGCTATTACGATCTGGCCACGCCGTTCTTCGCCACCGAACACACCATGGAGCACCTGGGCCTGCCCGAAGCGCTGCAAAAAAACATCAAGCTCGATTACTACAACGCGGGCCACATGATGTACCTGCAGGATCAGGACCGCGTCAGCCTCCACAACCAAATCGCCAGCTTCATCGACCGCGCGATGCAACCGTAGGCCGGCCACCCAATCGGTCATCCCGGCCCTCAGGTCGCGGTCTTGCGCGGCTTGGGGCGGAGGGATTTGCTTTTGGATTTTGGAGTTGAGGTCTACAACAGAATCGACCGATTATCGCTCGGACTGTTCCGGGAACCACAGGCGCGTGCAATCCGGGCAGATGCCGTGGGAAAACTCGACCTCGACGCGCTCGCGAAGGTACAGCTCGATTATTCCGTGCAGATCCTGCAAGCCCGCAGCCCAAGGTGAATTTCTCTGGACTCGCTCGCTGAAAGCACGAGGCGCCGTCATTCCGTGGCCGAAAAAGAGTTTGACTTAAGACTCCGCTACTGCTGGGCCTGGGCCGCCTGTTGCGCGAACGTGATGAAATGGCCGCCCGGATCCTGGACCGCAAATTCCTTCATGCCGTAAAACGCCGTCCGAAACGGCATGACCAGCCGCGCATCTTTCATCGCAGCGAGCGCCGCGTCGAGATTGTCCACCTCCATGTAGAGGTACGTCGGACCCTTGCGCGCTTCCGCGGCCATGGACGGCGGCGCGTCTTTCTCCACGCTCGAGTAAGTCTGGTACATCACTTCGACGGATCCTTTCTGAAAAATCACGAAGGCGAGCTTGTTGCCGTCGGGAACTTCGACGGCCTTGGTGAATCCGAGCCGATCGACCCAGAAGGAGATCAGTGGCTCGATTTCCTTGACCAGCAGGACCGGGGTGATGCGCTTGACGTTCATGGGTAATTTCTCCTGAGAAGAATTTGGGTTCGGAAATTTTTCTTGAGAAGGGTTGGCGTTCAAAACGGGAAGGCCGGACAGCAAAGCGAGAGTGGCAACGGCTGCGAGCACGAAGCCGAGCCGGAGGGAGACGCAAGGGCCGCGGCGCATGTTTGATGTTCTCCTTGACAAGCAAAGTCGTCTCGTTAGAGTATTAGTCAGGACTGACTAGTCTCATTTAGAATAGTCAGTCCTGACTATGCAGTCAAGGAGGTTTTATGGCCACCACCACACGGCAACTCGCCGACCTGATCTCCGTCGGGCCGGCCATGTTGCGCGACTTCGAGATGCTCGGCATCCGCAGCGTGTCCCAGTTGGCGAAGCAAAAGCCGAAAAGGATGTACGAGAGGCTGAGCCGCGCGACGGGTCAGCGGCAGGATCCCTGCGTGCTCGACACTTTCTGCGCCGCGGTGGCCCAGGCGCGCAATCCGCGTTTGCCTGCGGAGCAATGCGAGTGGTGGTACTGGAGCAGGAAGAGGAAGTCCGCACGGCCAGGAAAAAGAGATGAAGAGAAAAAATAACGGAGAAGCGCGGAACGCACACAGCTCCCCAGAGAAACCGCTAGCAAACAGCCGTCGGCCCCTGGTTCTGGCTGCGGCGCCTAAACGTGAGCGCGCAAAGCGAGAACTCGAGTTGACCACGCCGGACCTCGTGGTGCTGAGCCTGCTGGCCGAACAACCGATGTACGGCTATCAGACGAACATGG
>QHYL01000403.1 GCA_003224105.1 Acidobacteriota bacterium
CCCGGCATTTCTGATCGCACTAACCAAGTGGTCGAGCTTTGGGCAATTCGCTTTCATTGCAGCGGTACTCGTCACGATTCATCTTCTGGCGTTGAATTTGGTGGCGCCAAAACTAGTGGGGCGGC
This sequence comes from Acidobacteriota bacterium, assembly GCA_003224105.1. GTDB lineage: Bacteria > Acidobacteriota > Terriglobia > Acidiferrales > UBA7541 > Acidiferrum. The sequence goes on from QHYL01000403.1 coordinate 126, forward strand.
GCGTGCGCCTGAACGCGGTGGCCATTACGGTTTCGCTGTTGTTCTGGGGCTGGGTGTGGGGCGGAATGGGCCTCGTTCTGGCAATTCCGATTACGGCAACGTTGCGGGTGATTTGCGATCATACCGAATCGTGGCAGCCAATCGGGCGATGGTTGAGCGACTAAGGCCCGTCCGATGGTTCCAATTTCTCAAGTTCTTGAAAAAAGCTGGATCATGAAACAAAGATTCTTCGTTCTTGCTTGCATGCTTGCCGCGTCTTCTTGCTTTGCGCCTTCGGCTCGGGCCTGGGGCTGCAAGGGTCACCAAACTGTCGCGTTGATCGCAGAAAAACATGTCACGAAGGAAGCGCGCCAACTGGTGGACAAGTTGCTCGGGGAGAATCCCATTGAGCCGAAGTTGAAGCGCGGGTGCGGCAATACCACTCCGGACTTCATGGTTGATGCTTCTACGTGGCCGGACGATGTGCGGAACGAGCGGCACAATGGGCCGTGGCATTACATCGATATTCCGCGTGGAAAGCATAAAGGCTCGATCGAGGAATACTGCGGCGCGGACGGGTGCGTGACGCGCGCGATTGAAGAGCAGCGCTCCATTTTGAAAGATAAGTCGGCGGATCCCGTAAAACGCGCGGAAGCGATCCGGTATCTCATCCATTTTGTCGGTGACATGCACCAGCCGTTGCACGCCATCAACAACGGCGACAATGGCGGAAACTGCGTCCCAGTGAAATACCTTCATCACGAACCGCTGCTGAATCTGCTGCATTCCGAACGCGAAGATTACTCGCCAAATCTGCACCAGGTTTGGGACACGGAAATTGTTGAGCGCGACATGGAAGTTTCCAATCCACACCGCTATGCCGACGAACTCGATGAAAAATTCCGCGCGGAAAGCGAATCATGGGAAGCGGCAGGCATTCACGTGGAGAACTGGGCGTGGGAAGTCCACGAGCGCGCAGAAACCGAGGTCTATGAAGCGTTTTCTGTGAAAATGCCCATCGAACCAGACGTGAAACCGAAGGGCTGCTCGGACAACAACCACATCGGGAAGCGCCAATTCGAGAAGCATTTGACGGTCGATGAAACCTATCAGAGCCGAGCGGCAAAGACCGCGGGAAAAAGCCTTGCCGAAGCCGGCGTACGGCTGGCCATGATCCTCAACGACGCCGCGAAATCGAATCCTTAGCGGCTGCGTGGTTGAGATGTGTTGGCTGGTGGTGCGTCTGTTTTTGCAGACGCCGGACCGAGCGACTTGATAAAGCTCACGAGCTGCCACCGCTGTGGCTCGGGGAGTTTCGACCACACGGGCATTCCTTTCCGGACCACGCCGTTCGTCAAAACCCAGAAGATCGCGCCCGGTTCTGCATCTTGAATTTCATTCGCGCGTAGGCTTGGCCCTTTCTTCCCACCCTCGGCACTATCGCCATGACATTCCGCGCAACGCTGTTCGAACAAAATGCGGCCCGCGGCAACAGCGTCGGGATCCTTTTCGAGCGGATTCCGTTTGGCGCGCGCTTTTTCTGGCGCTCTCCCGATTTCTGAGTACATAGTTTCGGCGCTCGATTTTTTCTCGCTTGCCGGGTTCGCATTTTCTTGCCCCAACGCAGGCGGCAAGAAGAAGGCAACGATCAGCAGAATGGAGGTGAGCACCCCAGTTCTGCGAGTTCTCATTGGCCGCCTCGAAAGAGCCGGCTAACCATCGAGCCGAAGCCGTTGATTTCCCGCGACACGCCCCAACGCAACAGAAACTGGTGGCTATTGTCGTTGAGGCCAAAGCCGGGAGAGATTCGCAGCGTCCAGCCGGAAGGCAAATTCCAGCCGAGAACCGGCGCGACATAATGAGAAGTATCATGCAAGCCGAAATGATAGCGATCACCCAGGCCGCCATACATTTCGACTCCGGCGATGAAATTCTGCGGACAAAGAGTGCACCGTCTTGCGGAGGCCTTCAACGCCAGGGGACGGCTTGCGCCGAGGGCGTAGCCAAATTCCCATGGCTCGTTGGAAAGATTTTTGGCGGCCAGCGTGTTTTGCGTGAAGTTCCAGCCCTTGAACGTGCTGGAAAGAATGAGCTTGAGCTCCATCTCGTTGATAATTTCCTGGCGGGCTACGGAATTCGGCGTGAGAAAATCCGCCTCCACATCGTGCCCTTCGCCTTCTTTCAGAATCTTGTCGGCGCCGCTCTTGTGTTCGTATTCCACATACAAGATAGGATTGATGAAGTGCTCCCGTTTAAGGGGCCGAAAGCGGTTCTCCCAGCGAATGCCCGTGAAAATGGTGCTGTCCCCAAAGGTCGTTTGCCCGTCGAGATAAAACTCGGTGGTCCACCAAGCCGTGGCGCCGTATTCGAATTCCATCCAATACGAATGAAAGTCTTTGCCGCCCCGCTGAGTGCCGAAAGTTGAGAAATACTCGATCTCCAAGTTCCCCGGTTCCTCGAGGTAGTGGTCGTAAGCCACAAAGTACGGATTTTCTTGCGCGCGCGCGAAATCCGGAAGAGAAAACGCGGCCAAAACAAGGAAGGAAACCAGAGGCAGACCCCTATGAATGAACACAGTCCCAAGCATCTCCGTGCAAGTGATTTGCAACTAGATATAAGACTAAATTAGTCCGTTTTTACTAGCAAGTCCATTCGTGCCGGGAAAGGTGTTGCAAAACTTTGTTTCAGAGTGGTTTACGTAACCGATTCCCCAGGTGGTTACTTTCCCGCAACCTCCCTTTCGGTCAGGGCTTGCCCTGTTATGAAGACTTGATAAACTTTCCTCGATCAGGATGCGAAAACGCTCGCATCACTCAGCTTGCCTGCAGGCCCGGCCCTCTCGCCAACAGGTATTGCCATTCCCAACGAACGTCCTCCCCGTTCTGAAAGACGCATTTAAATTGATGGCTCATCGACCGGCCCTTGAGCATCTGCTGGCGGCTCTTCTGAAGACGTCGGAGGATGCGGTGCTTACCGTTTCCCACCAGGGAGCTATCGAGACCTGGAGCGCGGGAGCCGAGCGCCTTTATGGCTACGCGGAAGAGGAGATGATTGGCCAATCCCTGCGCCGTCTTCTTCCCGTTTACGAGTCGCCCCAATTGGACTCCTTCCTGTCTGCATCCAATGGCCAAGGTGACCGGGTGGAGGTGGGAGAGCGGCTGCACAAGAATGGCTCAAGAGTTCTTGTAGCGGTTCGTCGAAGTGTGATTCGGGGTGAGCGGGGCGAAGCCGAAGGAATCCTCGAGATGGCCCAGGCGCTGAATCCTCACGAGGCATTCTGGTCGCCGGAAGAGGCTCCTCTTAGCTTGCTGATGAATCAAGTCCCTGGGCTCCTATGGACCACAGATAGCAAACTGCGGATCTCCGCGCACTGGGGCATGGGCCTGCCGATCACAAAAATTCGCCCGCGGGCCCTCGTAGGGCGAGACGTGCGTGAGCTTCTGGGAGCCGCCGACCCACACGCCACGCCCATCATCGAGCACTATTCCGCATTGCAAGGGGAGGTCTCCCACTTTGAGTATGCTTGGAGAGGCGCCGTGCTGGAGATACGGGTGGGGCCCCTGCGCTCCAGTTCTGGCCAAGTCATCGGGTGTCTGGGCGCTGCGGTGGACGTCACGGACCGCAAAAAGTCCGAAGAACGAGCTCTTTACCAGGCACGCCACGACGGGCTGACAGGTTTGGCCAACTACCGAGAGTTCATGGACCAGTTCGAGGCGGAAGTGCGCCGCGCCGACCGCGGTCATCACTCCTTTACGCTTTTGCTTCTGGATCTGGATCAACTCAAACGCATCAATGATCTTCAGGGCCACCTGGCGGGGAACCGTGCGCTTCGCCGGCTTGCGGCGGTCATGAAGGAACATTGCCGGGCGACAGATTTGGCCGCGCGCTATGGCGGTGACGAATTTGCCTTGTTGATGATCGATTCCGACCGGGGAATGGCGGAACATGTTGCTCAGCGCATCGAGCAGCACTTGCATTCCGACCACGAGAAGCCGCAGCTCAGCGTTAGTATCGGCATTGGCGTTTATCCCGACGACGGAAGAAGCCCCGCGGAAATCATTGAGGCCGCCGACCAGCGGCTCTACCACCGGAAGAAGAACTCAAGCGAACGCAGCTTTTCAGCTCCATGATGGAGTTGGCGCTCTGCCACCGCTTCATCCTGATGAATTTTCCTGATGAGGTGGCCTTATTGAATGGCCACGTCGGTTCGAGTGGTGAAG
>QHYL01000404.1 GCA_003224105.1 Acidobacteriota bacterium
GTCAGAATAGGAGATGTCCCGTGCTGGGGGGCGGTGGGCGGAAGCGGGGTTTACGGGACAATTGCTCGTAGCCACGCAACACAAGCCGCTAAAGCCGCTGGAACTGTAGTTTCCGGGAGCGCATGGTTGCTGAGGTTGAAAGGGCGCAGCCGTGCTGGGCCCCTACAAGAGTTTGCCGCCTGCATTGAGCGGGTTAGAAAGGGTTGAAATTTTTGTTGGCAATTGCCGGCGCAATGCCCTAGACTGGATTTTTCTTGGTAGAGGTGCGGAGGCCAAGAGTAGCCGGGCGCGCTGTTCCGATCTGCTTCGGACGCCCGAGCGAAAGGGGCCCTCTTCGACCGAAGAGGTCGAAGGCAACTTAGGAGTTTAGGTTGTCCGCCGAAACCGCCGCGAAGGCAAGAGGCGCGGGGTTGGGGGGCAGGTCTAAGGCCTGTCCACTGTCGTCCGTAATTTTGTTGCGGCGTTTGCTGCCGCGCGGATGAAGCGCTATCGAGAGGCGGCAAACCCGAGCGCATTTCCTTCGCGGTTCCTTCCTTTCGTTTCGCTTTCTCCCCCAAAAAAGACGGACAGAAAAGGCGAGAGTGCAACTGTTCGAATTGACGCGCGCTCTGGTGGATATCGAGTCCACGACGAACCACGAGAAAAACGTGGGCGACTACCTTTTTAAGCATTTGTCGGCGGTGGCGGCGCGGAGTAACGGGAAAGTGCATCGGATGCCGGCGGAGCAGAACCGCGACAACCTTTTGGCGTCCTGGGGCGAGCCCGCAGTGACGCTCTCGACGCACATGGATACGGTGCCGCCCTTTTTCGGTTCCAGCGAAGACGAGAGATTTATTTTTGGCCGGGGAGCTTGCGACGCGAAAGGAATCATCGCGGCGATGGTTACGTCGGCGGAAAGGCTGCTCGAGTCCGGGACGCGAAATTTTGGATTGTTGTTTGTGGTGGGCGAAGAGCGGAACAGCGCGGGGGCGAGAGTGGCTGCGGCGCAGCCGAGCGGTTCGCGGTTTTTGATCAATGGCGAGCCGACGGAGAACCAGCTGGCGCTGGGCTCGAAAGGAGCGTTGCGCTACGAAATTACGGCGCGCGGCAAGCTGGCGCATTCTGCCTATCCGCAGTTGGGCCACTCGGCGATTCACACATTGCTCGACGTACTTCAGGACATTCGAGGAATTCCGCTGCCGGAAGATCCGCTGCTGGGGCGCAGCACGTTAAATATTGGAACCATCAGCGGGGGGCGCGCGCCGAATGTGGTGGCGGATGAGGCGGGAGCGGAAGTCATGTTTCGAACGGTGGGGGATCCCGCGGCGTTGCGGAAAGCCGTGGCTTCAGCGGTGGCGGGACGCGCGGAGGCGCGCGAGGTTCTGCACACGCCGGCGATTCGCCTGAGCGAATTCGAAGGGTTGCCGACGACGGTGGTCGCGTTCACGACGGACATTCCAACGTTCAATGGCGCATGGGGCGAACCCTTCCTGATCGGGCCAGGGAGCATTCACGTGGCGCACACGGCGGAGGAACGCATCGCAAAGAAGGAATTGTGCGATGCGGTGGAGATTTACACGCGCATGACCACGCAATTGCTGGCCACGGGGCGGAGCGCCGCATGAGTCTGGGGCTCGCCATTGTGGGCTGCGGAAAGATGGGGCGCTTGATTGAGCGGCTTGCGCCCGAGTACGGGTTCGAGGTGCGGGCAAAATTCAATCGCGAAAATAATCTGCACGAAGCCGCGGTTGCGCCGGAAGCTCTGCAGGGAGTTGATGCGGCCGTGGAATTCACCACGCCGGAGGCCGCGCCGGACAATTTGCGCCGGCTCGCCTCGCTGGGCGTCAGGGCGGTTTGCGGAACAACGGGATGGTACGAGCAACTGCCTGCGGTGAACGAATCGATTCTCGCGGCGGGAACCGGGCTGGTCTATAGCCCGAATTTTTCGGTGGGCGTGAATGTGTTTATGCAAGCTGTGGCGCACGCCGCGTGCTTCTTCGCCAAATACCCGGAATACGAAGCGTGGGGGTGGGAGATTCACCACTCGGCGAAAAAGGACGCACCTTCCGGAACGCTGAAGAAGCTTGCGGAAGAAATTCGCGCGTCGGGTTACAGCCGCACGCTGACGCTGACGGCAAATCGCGCGGGCGCGCATCCCGGCACGCATGAGATTGGCTTTGATTCGGCGGCTGACACCATCACGCTGCGGCACACGGCGCGGAGCCGCGAAGGTTTCGCGCGCGGAGCTTTGCGGGCAGCGCGGTGGCTGGCCGGCAAGCAAGGAGTTTTTGAGTTTCGGGAGATTCTCAGCGAGTTGAGCTGAGGGTTTTTTGCAAGCGGCATCCCAGGTCGCAAGATCCGGCCCTCGGTCAAAAAAATTAAGTTACCCAGGAGAGGGGAAACATGGCTAATGAAACTCGTTTTAGAGGCACGGGCACGGCGCTGGTCACACCGTTCCGTCACGACGGAACTCTGGACGAAAGGGCGTTGCACGGGCTGATTCAGCGCCAGATTCAGGCGGGAATCGATTTTCTGGTTCCTTGCGGGACAACGGGAGAGAGTCCCACGCTGACTCATGAGGAGCATCTTCGCGTCGTCGAGATCGCGGTGAAGCTTGGGAAGGGGAAAGTCCCGGTTCTTGCCGGCGCGGGCGGCTACAACACGATGGAGGTGATTTCCCGCGCGAGGGAGCTTGCGGAGATCGGCGCGGACGGAATTCTTTCCGTCACGCCGTATTACAACAAGCCGACGCAGGAAGGACTGTATCAGCACTTTCGAACGATTACCGAGGCGGTGCCGCTGCCCATTATTCTTTACAGCGTGCAAGGCCGCACCGGCGTGAATATTGAGCCGGCTACGGTAAAGCGGCTTGCGGAGATCGAGAACATTGTGGGCATCAAGGAAGCTTCCGGGAATATTTCGCAGATGGCGGCAATTCTCAATTCTGTTCCCGACAACTTCATTGTTCTTTCCGGTGACGACGCGATCACGCTGCCGTTGATGGCGCTGGGCGGGCGCGGGGTGATCTCCGTTGTTTCCAATGAGATTCCCGCGGAAATGACGAAGCTTACACGGCTGGCGTTGCAAGGCGACTTCGCCGGGGCGCGTGAAATTCACCGGCGCTACCATCCTTTGATGGAAATCAATTTCGTGGAATCAAATCCAATTCCGGTGAAGGCGGCGCTGGCGGAGATGGAACTGCTCGAGCCGGTGTGGCGCTTGCCACTGGTGCCGCCGAAAGCGGAAAATCGAGCGCGCATCCGCGGCGTGCTGGAATCCCTGGGGCTCGTGGCGCGCGATGGGGCGTCGTATGTTCGCGAAAGATCTCATGCAGCCCTCGCTCATTGAACAACTATTCGATAAAGCCCCGAAGCATTACGAAGAGGAACATCACCGGCTTTTCCGCGATTTCAAGGCGGCGCTCAACCGCGGGGAAATTCGCGCCGCAGAGCCGGATCCTTCCGCAAAATCCGGCTGGCGCGTGAACGCCTGGGTGAAGAAGGGCATCCTTCTCGGGTTTCGCATGGGCGCGATTGCCGACATGTCCATCGACACGGCGAAGCAGCCGTTTTTCGACAAGTCGACTTATCCGGTAAAAAGTTTCGCGCTGTCGGATGGAGTGCGCATTGTGCCCGGCGGCTCGAGCGTTCGCGATGGAACGTACATGGGCCGCGGGGTAATTTGCATGCCGCCGATGTTTGTGAACGTGGGCGCGTACGTGGGCGAAGGGACGATGATTGATTCGCATGCGCTTGTTGGGAGCTGCGCGCAAGTGGGGAAGAATTGCCACATTTCTGCGGGCGCGCAGATTGGAGGCGTGCTCGAACCGGCGGGCGCATTGCCGGTAATCATCGAAGACGACGTATTGGTTGGTGGAAATTGCGGCGTCTATGAAGGAACGGTGGTAAAGCGCCGCGCGGTGCTGGGGACGGGGACGATTCTCAACCGTTCGATTCCGGTGTACGACTTGGTGCGCGAAACCGTTTATACGGCGACGGATGCGGAGCCGCTCATTATTCCGGAAGAAGCCATTGTTGTTCCGGGCTCGCGTGCCGTATCGCATCCCGCAGGCGCAAAGTGGGGCTTGTCGCTGCAGGCAGCAGTGATTGTGAAGTATCGCGACGCAAAGACGGACGCGCGGGTGCAGCTCGAAGATCTTTTGCGATAAGAAGGGCCGTCGATAGTGTCTCCGGTGAGGTGAGCGGAACCCTGCAGCCCCATGGCCGCTCCTCCGATAAGAACAAACTCGACGCCCGCGTCGTAGAGGGCTCGAAGCGTTTCTTCAAGGTTCATTTTTTGGATGGAGCGTCTTGTCGTGCGAGTTGAAAGATTCGTGCGCCTTGAGACAGCGCTCGCGCGCGCTCAGTGGGGGTACGACGCAATGACGATATGAACAAAGGCAAGTCGGCGCCAAATTCCTTCGCCCGAGCTAGGTCGCTTCCCGGAGGCGGGTTGTTTATGAGGTCGAAAGCGAGTCTTGCTTGGTCCTCGGTCATAGCCTTGTATGGATATCTTCTTACGCTTGGGCCGCTTCTTCAATTTGGATGGGTCGCGTGCGAAGGGGTAAATACTACTTCGTGAGGATCTGCTCGAAAAATTGCAGGGCGCGCGGGTCGTTCGATTGGCCGAGCCAGAACATAGCTTGCTTGCGCACTTCGGGATTGCGGTTGGTCTGTGCGACTTCGATTAGCTTGGGGACCCCTTCGTCTTTCGGCAATTGGCTCAGAGCGAAGACAGCTTTCTTTTTCACGTCGGTGTCAGGATCGTTTTCGATTGCGCCGGTGATGGTTCCCATAGCTTGTTTCTCCGCTTTTTGAGCCAGCCAGAATAGCGCCTGCCCCCGCACATGCGAACTTGAATCGTCGTGCGCCATGCGAATCATTTCCTCGATCGCGCCAGGTTCGTGGCTGACGGAGAGCGCAAAGGTTACATGGGCGCGCACGTCGGAACTCGGGTCGTTCTTGGCCATGCGTTGCAGCGTGTTTAGTCCTTCTGGTCCGCGTGCTGCGCCAAGCCAGAACGCCGCCTGCTTGCGCAGTTCATCGCGCTGGTCCAGCTTAACGAAGGAATCCATGGCTCGGTCTGCGGACGCGTCAGCATGCAAAGCAATCGCGGTTAACGCTCCATTGCCAATGTTGTGATGTTCGTGCCGCTCGAACTCCGCACCTTGCACATAAGTAGTGAGCAGCGCCACGCTTTCCGAAGGCTTCACTCCGGTCAGCCAAAGGAAGGGAAGTCCCCCGGCATCCAGGGTGCAATCCTCCGAGGCCACGCGAATGCGGTCCATTTGTTTGGCCTCGAGCCGGAAGAGAACGACGAGCCGGCGCGCCCCTTCGAGTTTGATGCTTCCATCGGCATGCATAGTGCCGCCTGTCGCGTCGCGATCCTTTTCCAGCCGGCAAGTTCCGCAGCCGGCTCCATCATTCCAGTTGCCGCAGCACATGCTCCGCTCGCCGGCAATTTCATCCACGCTGTAGCCGACCCATTCGGGTTTTTCGGCCTGTGCGAGGATTCCGCGAAAGGCCGCTTCCAGCGTGCCCGCAACGGCGCGTGTTTCCGCCTGGGCGCTTTCGACGCGCGGCATTTCCGCGCCTGCTTGTGAGGTTGCGGCGTAAGCCAGGCTTGGACCGAAACTTGCTCGGAGCGTGCCGCCTTTCGCGAACTGCGCCACCGTCCCGATGATTCCCATGAGAATCATCGCCAGGCCGAGAATTCTTCGTACGGTTGACATGCTGTCGTTCGCGTCGATCTTCGCGTTCATATGCGTGTTCATGAGGCACCTCACTTCTGCAAAAGTTCCATCAAGTAGTCGGTTGCTTCCTTGGAATGCATCAGCGAAAGCTTGGAAACCGCGGTTTTCTTGAGCTCCGGATCTTTTTCGTTGCGCGCTATAGCCACAAGCGCCGCGGCATTTCCTTGCAGGAAGTAGGCGTTCAGCACTTCTTCCTTCAACCCACGGTCGGTCTCATGGCCATAAATGGTTTGAAGGGCTTTGGCCGATTCATCGGAATGGATTAGGCCCAGATTGCGAATTGCCGCGAGGCGCAACTGCGGATCCTTCTCGGACTGCGCTGCTTGAACGAGTTTTCCCGATTCGCCGGCGAGAAAAAACGCCTGCAGGATTTCGCGGCGAAGATCCTTAGAGGTTTCTGTCTGATACAACTGTTCGAGTTCTCCAACACCGTGCACTAAACCAAGCTGGCGGACAGCTTCGCGGCGAAGCGATTCGTCTTTTTCGCCCTTCGCTGCGGCAAACAAGTGCTCCTTATCGCCACCCAGCATGTAGGCGCGAAGAATCTCACGCCTTACGGAAATATCGGGGTTCATGGCATAGACGTCGGCCATGATTTGCCGGGACTGTGCTCCGCCGAAGAGCCCCAGGTATTTGATTGCTTCGCGTTGTAGTTCAGGATTGCTCTGTCCTTTTGCAATTCTTCCAATGATTTCGCGGCCTTGGGTGGAACCGCTTTGGGCAAGAACAAACAATGCCCGCGACTTTTCTCTTGGCGAACCCGAACCGTTGATGACCTTCTCGAGGAGCGGCATGGCGCGTTCCGGGTCGCTGTTCATCAATCCCTGAATCGCCATTAACTTCAGCTCTTCGTCGCTCTGGTCAGCCGGCTTGACTGGTTGCCCGCTGGATTGCTTGACTTCCAGCTCCAGGACACCGGCATCTTTCTGCCAGCGGCTTTGGGGAAACCGTTTTCTCATATCGGCCAGTGTAGTCAGAGCCGCCTCGCGCTTGCCCAGCCGGTTTTGCGCGTAGGCCTTCCAGTAGAGAGCCGCGTCCGTTTGTGAGCTGTTCATCTGGGCGAGTTGGTTGAATTTCGCTTCGGCTTGCTCGTAGCGATCATCATCCAGCGCTTCGCGGCCGTCTTCGTACAGTTCCTGCAGGCGGTCCAGGCGGTCCTGCTCGCGGTCGCGGGCTTCCTGTTCCCGATCGCGTTTCTCCTGCTCTCTGTCGCGCGCTTCTTGTTCGCGGTCGCGCCGCTCTTGTTCTTTGTCTTGAGCGCTTTGTGAGGCAAGAAAAAAGTGCCCTGCCGGCAGATTTGCGACAAGGTGCGCCGCCCGCGCGCCTGCGGGAGATAGCAGCAGCGCCGCGAGGGTCATCCACACCATGTTTGTTCTACACACTACATTCCGCTGGATCATGCCTTGTTCCTTTCGATCTTCGTAGAGTCGTTCTGCGCCGGAGCTGGCTTTGTGGCTTTTTGCCGTTCCTGAAGCTCCCTGCCGACCACACGAACTTTGAATAGAATTCCGCGAGCCTCAATTTTCTGGCGAATCTTTTCCAGTTGTGCAGAGGTGACTTCATCCGGGCTGTTGGCGACATCGAGCAGGAAGCGTTCGAGTTCATCGAGAGTGCTGGCCATAACTTTGTCGCCTCCCTGAAGAGCCGTCTGCCGGTAGAGCCGGTTTTCTTCGAGCAAATCTTCTGCCCTGCGTTGCTCGGCTGAAATATTGACGAGTTTTCCAGGGGGGGAGTTAGGTTGCGAGTTGGAAAGCTCAACGAGAAACATTTCGGACTTGCTGAGATGATCGCCGACGGCGACAACCAGGATTCGCTCACGAATTTGTTCCTTGGTGGCAACGTCGTTGCCTGGGTGATCGTGCTTTGTGATTCGCCCGGCAATAAACGCCACGACCAGCAAAGCGGCCACCGCAGCTAACG
>QHYL01000314.1 GCA_003224105.1 Acidobacteriota bacterium
TCTAAGTGCTTTAGATGCAACACTTACAAAAAACAGGGGAGGGGTCGCCTCGGCTTTTCGATAACAGGTAGGCCTCTTCGAAGGCGTTATGTCGAAGCAGGAATGCCTTTCACGCTTTGGATGCTGGTAGACTAGACGAAATTCAAAGGCGATGGAGTTCGCCATAACCGGGCCGCTCCTCTGATCGGCTCTGATGACTCCTGGCAGCTTGCCCGGCGTGGGCTTTCGGCTCCAGGAGCTTTTTGTTATAGGTTGTTCTCCCAAGTGGCACCTGGGGTCGGAGTTACGGAAGCAATTCGGACGCCATCAAGCTGGCAAATGGAGATACGTTGCAACTCGTGTTGATTGCCATTTTTGGCGCCATCGGCACGCTGGCGCGCTATGGCCTGCAAGGTCTCGTGCAGGTTCGCGCGGGCAGCGCTTTTCCCTACGGCACGCTGCTCATCAACCTGACGGGCTGCTTTTTCCTGGGCTTGATCGGCCAGTTCACGATGAATCGCATCGTGCTCTCTCGCGAATGGCTGCGCGCCACAACCTACGTCGCCGCGAGTGTCGTGGCGGGTCTTCTGCTTTCCGTAGCAGGCATCCGCCTCGCCAACAAATTCTAGTTGACTGATGAGGATGTGGTCACTGCTCGAACCGAGGAGTTTCATGTTGGCACCTGTAGTGGCACGATACATCGTGCCCTTACAGCACGCCTGAAATGGAAGGTCACGAGTCACTAATCACGATTCACCAGTCACGGGGTCTCTATGCCGCACCAAAAATTTGAAGGCGAACGCACGCTGATGCGCATCCACATCGGCGAATCCGACAAGTGGCATGGCAAGCCGCTCCACGAAGCGATTGTCGAAATGCTGCGCAAGGAAGGTTTCTCCGGCGCAACCGTCCTACGCGGCGTCGCGGGTTATGGCGGGTCGAGCGTCTATCACACGGACAAGATTCTCCGCCTCTCGCAAGATCTGCCCATCGTTCTCGAGGTCATCGAATCCGCCGAGCGCATCGAACAAATCCTTCCCCGCCTCGATGAAATGGTCGATGGCGGCCTCATCACCCTCGAAAGAGTCCGCGTCATCCTCTACCGCCCTGCGAAGAAGTAGCTGTTAATTTTTCGTTCGATGTAACGCGGTCACCGAAAGTCGAACTGCTGTTGAAAGCAACGCGTAAATCGTTTGAATCGCTTTTTCGGAACTATTAACTGGGAACAGTCAACTGTAAACTGCTTCCACATGTCCGAACCCCCACAAAAGCAATCCTGGCTCAACCGTACAGTCCTCGGTGTCGGCCTCACCAGTCTGTTTAGCGATTGGAGCCACGAAACGGCAACGGCGGTCTTGCCCGCCTTTCTTGCGGCGATTGGCGCCGGCCCGGCGTGGCTCGGCGCGATCGAGGGCGTCGCCGATGGCCTCTCGAGTTTTGCCAAGCTCATCGCTGGGCACTATACCGATCGCCTCAAGAGCCGCAAGCCGCTCGCCGTCTTGGGGTACGCCTTTACGGCTCTATGCACGGCGTCCTTCGGCCTCGCCACTCAGGCTTACCAGGTCCTCCTCGGTCGCGCCGGAGCATGGCTGGGACGGGGCGTCCGCTCTCCCGCAAGAAAAGCCCTGCTCGCCGCTGATGTTCCTGCGAACGCGTATGGGCGCGCGTTCGGCCTCGAGCGCCTAATGGACACGCTCGGCGCAATCGTTGGCCCGCTCACTGCGCTCTGGCTTCTCGAAGCCACCCATCACTCCTATCAAAGAGTCTTTTTCTGGACACTTCTTCCCGGCCTCGTTGCCGTTGCATGCTTCTGGCTGCTGGTACGCGAACGGCCGGTCGCCGCTCGCTCCAAGCGTTCTTTCATGCTTGGTTTGAAGGCGCTTCCGATTCCCTTCCGCCGCTTGCTTGTCGGTGTCGGGATTTTTGGTGCGGGAGACTTCTCGCACTCGCTGTTGATTCTCTACGCGTCGCGCATGCTCGCGCCCGGGCACGGCCTTGCGCGCGCCACCAGCCTCGCCGTCGGACTCTACACACTTCACAACGTTTTCTACGCGGGCTCAGCGTATCTCAGTGGCTGGCTCAGCGACCACGTCCCAAATCGCAAGGTTGTTCTTGCCGCGGGATACGTGCTCGCAGGCGTAACAGCGATTCTTCTGTGCACCGGAACGCATTCGCTGACGTTGCTGGTAGTGATTTTCGCCCTTGCAGGTCTATACATCGGCACGGAGGAAGCGCTGGAAGATTCCCTTTCCGCCGAACTCGTTCCTCAAGAGCAGCATGGCATGGCCTTTGGCACCCTAGCCGCGGTCAATGCCGTGGGCGACTTCGTTTCCAGCCTCCTGGTGGGCTCCCTCTGGAGCGCTTACAACGTGCAAACGGCCTTCGCCGCTTCCGCCATCCTCTTTTTTGCCGGAGGGTTCCTCATCCTCCGGCTTCGCACTCACAATTGATGCGGCTGGTGACACCTTTCTCTTTTCATTCATGAAATGACATGTTGTCCGTCGCAGTCTAAGAAGCGAACGGGTTCTCGACTCGAACTCCGAAGTATTCCTGGCCTGGATTGAAATCTTCGGACCAGATTTTCGTACAGCCTCCGCGTTCCGCGGAAGCTACGATCATCCCATCATAAAAATGCAATCCAAACTGCTCGCGTGCTTTCACCGCGCGGAGAATCACATCGCCATCCAAAGGAACAAGATTGATGGGCCCAAGGGCATCCAAGAGCACGGTCAAATCCGCAGGGTTTGCTGGGGGTTTCAATTTATGGAGTAGCGTCGCTGCGAACTCGCCCAGTACCTGGCCAGAGGCGACAATTTCACCCGCCACTGCTCGGCGAACCAGACCTTGAGCAATCTTCTGCTTTCGCGCGTCGCCGGGGTCGTACGCGTAAACCAAGACATTCGTATCCAGAAACTCAACCCCGCTCATGGAGGTCCTGGCGCTGCCAGGTTCGCTTACCGATTGTAAATCTAAATTGCTCGAAGCTACGCTCCAGCGCGTCCCTTTCGCGGCGCTTGCGCCCCGCCGCCGTGTCAAGCTTTACAATTTGCATCAAATATTCTCGAATCAGGCCCGTCAATGTGGTGTCTCGTTCAACGGCAATCTTGCGAACCCGTTTCACCAAATCATCAGGCAAAGAAAAAGTGATATTCATGAACCCATAATACGTGAAACCCTTATTCTGTGGCAACCTAAGTTTTGACGCAAAGGGCGCAAAGGGTTCCCCCCTTGCGGAGAGAGACATCCAATGTTACGCTTGGCGAACAAAAGGCGAATCAACGGACTTCGCGTCCAGCACCCGGCTTCTGGGGAGTGACCAGCGTCCATCGCCTTTCGAGGGAGTTCATGCCGGAATCGCTTGCAGTTCGCAGGACTGGCACGACGAGGGTGATGGCGCAGGTTCATGAAGTACTGGACAGCTTCGCGTCGCGCGACAACAACGGCGAAATCCTGACGGCGATACGTCACTTCCCTGCTCGCGAAGCCCAGTGGGCGGAGTTCCCCAAATGGGTGAACACGAATCTGGTTTCGGCGTACCACGCAAAAGGAGTTCAACAACTTTACACGCACCAGGCTGCCGCCGCGGAAGCAGTACACGCCGAAAAAAATGTCGTGATCGTCACGCCCACGGCTTCCGGGAAAACGCTTTGTTACAACTTACCGGTGCTGAACGCAGTCTTGGAAGATCCCGATACACGCGCGCTCTATCTTTTTCCGACGAAAGCTCTCGCGCAGGATCAACTTGCGGAACTCTACGATTTGAACCAGCGGCTTGAAAATTGCTTCGGCGTTTTCACATACGACGGTGACACGCCGGCTGACGCGCGTAAAGCCATTCGCGAAAAAGGCCACGTTGTTTTGACGAACCCGGACATGCTGCACACCGGCATCCTGCCGCACCACACGCGCTGGACGCGCCTGTTCGAGAATCTTCGCTACATCGTTCTGGACGAATTGCATACCTATCGCGGCGTTTTTGGCAGTCATCTTTGCAATGTTCTGCGCCGGTTGCGGCGCATCGCGCGTTTTTATGGGCGGGAGCCGCAATTCATTTGCTGTTCCGCGACGATTGCCAATCCGGGCGAACTAGCTTCGCGCTTGCTCGAATCCGAAGTCGAAGTGCTTGATTCCAATGGCGCGCCTGCAGCCGAGAAGACCTTCATTTTCTACAATCCGCCGGTGGTCAATCGCGCGCTTGGCATCCGCCGCAGCTACATCAACGAATCGGCGCGTGTCGCGCAGGAATTCATGCGCCGCGATTTGCAAACCATGGTATTCGCAAACTCACGGCTGAACACGGAAATACTCCTCACCTATTTGCAGCAGGCGAATCCGCGTTTGCCCGGGAAAGCGGAAAAACTTCGCGGCTATCGCGGCGGCTATTTGCCCAACGAACGGCGTGAAATCGAGCGCGGCTTGCGCGAGGGAAAAATCCGCGGCGTGGTCGCAACGAGCGCTCTGGAGTTGGGAATTGACGTCGGCTCGCTCGACGCCGTGGTCATGGCAGGCTATCCCGGCACGATTGCGGCAACGTGGCAACGCGCCGGCCGTGCGGGACGCCGCAGCGGAAGCTCTTGCGCCGTGCTGGTGGCTTCTTCCGCTCCGCTCGATCAATACATGGTGCGGCATCCCGATTACTTCTTTGGGCGCACCCCGGAGCACGCGTTCATTCAGCCGGACAATCTGGAAATCCTTGTAAATCACTTGAAATGCGCGGCGTTTGAGTTGCCGATTGCCCCTGATGAAAAGTTTGGAGACGTAGATCTGCCCGATCTTTGCGCGCGACTTGCAGAAACCGGTTTTCTTCATCTCGCAGGAGAAAACTATCACTGGACGCACGAAGCTTATCCGGCGGACACCATCAGCCTGCGCTCCGTGACGAGCGACAATTTTGTGATTATTGATATCACCGGCGAGCCGAACGTCATCGGCGAGATTGATTTTCCCAGCGCGCTGGTCTTTGTCCACGAAAAAGCGATTTATTTGCACGGCGGCCTGCAATTCCACGTCGAGCATCTCGACTTCAAAGAACGCAAAGCCTACGTGAAGCGCGTGGATGTGGACTATTACACGGACGCGGTGCGGTACACGCAGGTGAGGGTGCTGGAAGTTGCGGCGACGTCGAGTAGTTCTGAGGCCAAGGAAATAAAGGAGGTAAAGGAAAAAGAACCGCTGGCTTCGATTACTTCTGTACATGCGCATGGAGACGTTTTGGTTCGATCGCAGGTCGTCGGATTCAAGAAAATCAAATTCTTCACCAACGAAACCATTGGTGACGGCAAGCTCGAATTGCCGGAAAACGAAATGCACACCACGTCCTATTGGATCACGCTGGAGCGGCCTCTGCTGGAGTCGCTTCCCTTCTCCATCAGTGAAAAGCAATTGGGCATGTTTGGATTGCTGCATGCACTGGAATCTGTCGCCACGCTGCTTTTGATGTGCGACCGGCGCGATCTCGGAACGGCCATCGGCGAGAACCCGCGTTCTCCGCACAGGCCGGTCATCCTGAGCGAAGCGAAGGATCTCAGCTCTGACTGGCGGAGACTCCCGCAGGAAAGCGAATTCTTCGTGCCGAATCTTTATCTCTACGACGCCTACCCTGGCGGCATCGGTTTTTCCGAACCGCTTTTTCGGGCTCATGATTTACTTATGGAGAAAACGCGCGAGCTGATTTCTTCGTGCGAATGTGAAGAGGGTTGCCCTTCCTGCGTTGGGCCCGCGGGCGATCTCGCGCCGCGCGCAAAGGAAGCGGCGCTCGCGATTCTCGACCGGCTGTGTGCATAGATGGCCGCGATAGCTGACAAATTCTCGCGGCTGGCTGCTCTGAAACCGGCCAGGCCAGTTTCCCGCCAGACAGAAAGACGCGAGCTGCGGGCTCCGGGCGAAGAAGACCCGCTCGCCCAACTCCTCGGGGCAGGCATAGTGAAGAATTATTTCGGCGAGCATCTCGCGGTTCGGAACTGGTTTTCCACTCCGGAATATGCTGAGCCGTCGGCAGTCTCTCTTGAACTTCTCTCACGGACACGAGACGAATCCACATCGCGGAAGATCCGCGCTGCCCTTGACGATCCCTCGAAATGGCTATTCCTCGATACGGAAACAACGGGACTTGCAGGAGGGACCGGCACATACGCGTTTCTCGTCGGACTGGCATGGTGGGACGCCGGAGGATTGCAGGTCGAGCAGTTCCTGATGCGCGATTTCACGGAAGAATACTCACTGCTTCAGGAACTCGCGGAACGCGTCAAGGAACAGCCCGTCCTTGTGACGTTCAACGGTAAGACGTTCGACTGGCCACTGCTCGAAAACCGTTTTGCGATGACCCGCTCCATTGCCGCACCGGAACTGGCCGCACATTTGGACCTGTTGCATCCCGCGCGCGCCCTGTGGAAGCTGCGGCTGGGCAGCGTCCGGCTGGTGGAGCTCGAGCGCAAAGTCCTCGATGCGCAACGGCTTGGCTGGCGCCGCGAGGATGATGTCGATTCAGCCCTGATTCCGCAGCATTATTTCGACTACTTGCGAGGGGGACCGGCGCAGCCACTCGCGGGGATCGTGCGGCACAATCAAATGGACTTGCGCGGACTTGCAGCGCTTTTCTGCAAAATCAACGCAATGCTCTCCGAATCGGCCGGCATTCTTGACGAATGTGAGAGCCTGGATCTCTTCGGGCTTTCGCGTTTTTTGCAACGACGGGGAGATACCCGTCGCGCGCATACCGCGTGCGCACAAGCGCTGGCGATCGGTCTGCCTGTTGATATTCGCCCCAAGGCCCAGCGGGAACTGGCGTTGATGGCCAAGCGCCGCGGCGAGCATGAGCGAGCCGCGGAGATTTGGCAGGACATGGTTGCAAATTCTCAGGATGAAGTTCAGGCCTGCGAACAACTGGCAATCTATTACGAGCGCCGGGTCAAGGACATGGACCGCGCCATGGAATACGCAAAATTGGGCTTGGCTAAGCTTAGACGCCAGCAGGCTGGTTCGCTGCATGGTTCGCACGATCCTTATCTGGCGGCCCGCTTTGTGCGACAAGAAAAAGCCTTCAAAGAACGGCTTGCGCGGCTGGAAAGAAAAGCGCCGTTGTTTTCACCGGCACGGCGCCGGGCTGCTCGGGGGGTTGCGGAGCCGAAGGCCAATCCAGAGCTTTGGTAAAGGAATCGAAAAGTTTGCGGGTAGCCCCTTCCATGGTCACGCAACTTTCGCCAAAGCAGTAAAGAAAGGCGCTGCCCTCCGGCGTATCGAACTGGAAGAAATTCGGGCGCCGCAGGAGGTTTGACCGCTGGACATGTTTTTTCTCCAGCGCTTCGGAATACTGTCCGAAGAAACGAGCGGCGTGCTCCTCGCTATCGAGATGCAAACGTGTAACAAGGAGCGGCTTTTTTGTTTCCTTTTGCTCGTAAGTTGCGTATCGGTCTCCATCCCACGCTGCCGCCAAGGACTTGGCCCGGTCGTCGTCCAAAAACTGCTTCAACACTTCCTTCCAGCCGAACTCGCCCAGGATATTCTCGTCGAGTTTGGCCCAGTCCTTGCCAAGGATATTGTCAAAGGAAGGCAATGAAACGGTGGAAGGAGTCTTGCCGGTTTTATACGCCGCGGGGTGCAGGATCTGTTGCGTGGAGACTGGCGGCTTTTCAAAGACCCCTGCCAGCGCCGGCCAGCCGCTGCTTTTCAGCACTGCCGCCGAGAAATTCAGCCCGCCGATATAGGGAAAAATCAGCGCGTCTTTGAGGAAAGGCGGCGCGCTCTTGAGCGTCGGCGTGCTTTCCAACTCGCCAAGGAGCATGGAAGGATCGAATTCCGGCAGGTCCTTGAGGGACCGGCCGGTCCCCGCCATCAAGTAATCCACCATTGCTGCCATGGCGCTTCCTTCGAGGACGGCATCGCGCGCAAGCTCTGCGTCTTCATTGGGCCGCGCGGCGCGGCTCCACGCTTCGATGTGAAAATGCTGGTCCTCGAGGGCGTGGGTCAATTCGTGAGACATGACCATGCGCTGATCGCTGGGGGGACTCCAGTCCGCGATATAGAATTCCTGCGCCTTGGGATCGTACAGCCCTTCGACTTGCTCCGTGAGCACGTTCACCATAAAGGTGTCGAGGTCGAACCCCTTCGGCAGCAAGCCAAATGCTTCGGCGGTGCGCGCATCGGCATAGCGCTCAGCAGGATTCTTTTCTTCGCTCATCTGCTTGATGACATACGCACGAATCTCTTCGCGCGACCGCAAGGATTTTTTCAACGGCGTGAGCAGCTTCAGTCCGGTGATTTCGCTCATCTGCTGGAGCACTTCATCCGCAGCGGCAAGGAACTCGGCATTATTAGCGGCTTTGGAATCCGCTCGCGGGGCTGCCGCAGCGCTATCCTGCGCGCGCGCGGCAGAACCGAGCAAACAGATGGCAAGAAAAAAACTAAGAACGGGGAGAGCACGTTGTACCCATTTTGCGACGGGAACCATGTCCAAAGCAGAATAACAGAACCAGGATTTTCGCGCCCCAAGCGGTACCCCAGGCGGTAAAGGACAAGCCCCGTCGGAACACGAACCGAGGCTGGGGTCGTGACGTTCCAAATTGAAACTAAGCCGACCCGCAGTTTTGTTCCGAATTCTTAACACACTGGTAATTCTGTAGTACCCTGAACAGGGGGACTCCCACCTGGCACGGGGGAAGAATTGATGCAACCTGGTCTTCGTCTTAGGTTAGCCCGTGAAAAACTGGGCTTGACCTACCGAGACGTAGAGCGCGCCAGCTATGAACTTGCTGTAGTTCGAGGGCGCCCAGACTTTATTCTTCACATCAGCCGGCTGGCGGACATTGAAAACCGGGGTGTCGTGCCGGGGCTATATAAGCTCTACACCCTAGCCGCTCTCTACCACCTGAGTCCACTGGAAATCTTTCGCTGGTACGACGTTCCGCTGGAAGAGTGCTTCCATGACGGGGCGTCTTTCGAAGTGCCCCTGACCCATGCCATGGCCGCGCCCGCTTCCTTGCGCATTCCCATGAAGTTTGACCCGGCCTTCGATCCGCGAAAGACAGAACTGCTTTCTCGAATGGTGGAGAAGTGGGGGCATTTTGAAGGCGTGCTCACCAACGGCCATGGTCACCATATCTATGGCTATATTGGCGCCAGAGACCGGCGAATGATGCCGATCCTGCGCCCGGGCAGCATCGTCCTGGTCGATACTTCCAAAAACAAGGTTGAAGATGGCCACTGGACCACAGAGCATGACCGCCCCATGTATTTTGTGGACGTCCGGGCAGGCTATCGCTGCGGTTGGTTTCACCAGGACGGCGGACGGCTGGTCATGCAGCCCCACCCGCTGTCCCATTGTCCCCCGGAAGCGTGGCGTACGCCGGATGAGGCGGAGATCATCGGCCAGGTTGCAGGGATCGTTACGCGTCTGAATGGCTGGGGTTGCACTGCTCGTGGAGAATTTCTAGAAGAGCACGAAGATTAGAAAAGAAAAGCTCCTTCAGATAACCCTGAGCGTTCTCAGGCAAGAGAACGCGATAGGGTTCCAATTGACGCCAGTGGGACACCACCGCCGGGAGCCCGCCTTCCATGGCCGCCAGGCAGTTCCGCAAATCCTCCAATTGTTTCTCCAGCGGCATTTCCAGGATGCGCTCGAAAATCTGCTCGTGACATAACTCCAGGGCCTGCTGAACCGCCTCCTCGGGGTACAGCGCTACCAGACCCTGATGTTCGTAACGCCCGCTGGATAAATCCCGCAGGGAAGCCAGGTAAACAAGCCGTGCGAATGGCCCCGGGATGCCCGCGAGGGAATTCACAGTAAAGTCCTGAACGACTCTGCGATTTTGTTGAAGCTTGGTAAGCGCCGGCACAGCCCTTCCTGTTCCGAAATCAGAACATTTTCGAGTTCTGACCCCGCGCAGCTATGGAAGCCCTCAAGGTGCTCAACTAGGAGGGTTCATCCATTGAAAAAATTCGTAATTCTGTTTGCAGTCTTGGTTGTGGCTGCTTTCATCCTAATGCCCGGCAGCGGCAATGGCAAGTACAATGTAAGTAAACCCCTTGTCGCTGACGGCTGGCCACTGCCACTTCCCAAACCACCAGGCTCTGGCCAAAGCATGAATGCCCTGATTGCCGATGGTTACCCGTTGCCGCCTCCTATCCCGCCAAAGCAGGGCTCCGGGGTAGCTTCGTCCTCCACAACCGTGATTGCCGATGGTTACCCACTGCCGCCTCCTATCCCGCCAAAGCCTAGCTCCGGGGCAGCTTCGTCCTCTACAACCGTGATTGCCGATGGTTACCCATTGCCGCCTCCTATCCCGCCAAAGCCTGGCTCCGGGGCAGCTTCGTCCTCTACAACCGTGATTGCCGATGGTTACCCATTGCCGCCTCCTATCCCGCCGGGTTCGGGATCGAATTTGGCGGCAACTCTGTACGCCGCCTAAGGCTCTCGACCAGTTTGCCAGAGCCAAAGCCGGCAAAACGCCTTTAGTACTTTCAGCCCATTCTTCCGGGTGCATACTGGCTATTTACCGTCCTGTCATAATTATGCTAGTATGCGCCCGGAATGGCTGAAACCTTCGGTATTGACAAGCTATTTTGGGGCTTAACCTTCTTTCTGAATGCAGGGCTCGTCATTTTGGTCTTGTACAGAAAGAACGTTCGGGTTTTTCCTTTCTTCTTCCTCTACGCCCTTCTAGACCTTGCCCACGGTGTTGTAATTTTCGAAAGCTATCGAATCTGGGGCTTCAATTCCGCTACCTCGAGGAACATTGCGTGGGGCACACAGGGATTGGTGACCTTTGCGCGAGCCTTGGCGGTGGCCGAGGGTTGTTATCGCATCCTCGCGAAATTTAGGGGTATTTGGGAGCTTGCGTGGCGAACACTAGTTACTGCAGGCGTCTTCGTTTCTTTTTATGCTTGGGCGGTTTCGCGTGGGAGCTGGCAGTTTGCGATCTTGAATCTGGACCGCAGCCTTGAGTTGGTGATAGCCTCGGTGATCGTCTTGCTATTCTTATTCGCCAGGTATTATGAAGTGGCCGTGCAGCCGACCGTCCGCACATTGGTCACAGGCTTTTTTCTCTATTCTTGTTTCCGGATTGTGAATGACTCGATTTTGGAGCGCTGGCTGCATACATACGCAACCCTCTGGAATTTCTTCGGAACAGTGACTTTCCTAGCGAGCTTGCTACTCTGGATCTGGGCCTTGCGTCTAACACAGCAGCAGACAGCGGCGGAACCTGAGTTGCTTCCGGAAGATCACTATCGCTCCCTGTCCCCCGCGATCAACGCCCGGCTGCGAGGCCTGAACGAGCAATTGAGCCACTTCTGGTATGCGGAGGGGAAAAAAACTTGAGTTTCACCTTCTATACCTTTTTGATTATCGTCGCGCTCCTATTAACGGTGTTCGTCTGGTCGCTGCGAAGCACGAACAAGCAAACGGTTCCCTTTTCCTCTTCTGGAGTTCTGCACGACTTTCAAGCGAGCCACGTCATGCATTTGCCGCAAATCCGGCGGGCGCTGGCTCCTACGGACTATGAGTTCGTATCCAAAAAAATTTCCCCTAAGGCGCTGCGGCAAATGCGGCGAGAGCGCCGGCAAGTGGCCCTAACCTATCTTTCTGCTTTGCGCGCGGAGTTCGACAGGCTTATGCGAACCGCGAGAGTCATGGCCGCGCTCTCACCGGAAGTCACAACTGGGCAGGAAATGCAAAGAATCTTTCTAACGGTGAGCTTCTTGTGGCGATATCGCGCGACCCGGCTGATATTGCGGGCGGGTTTCGCTCCGCTGCCGCAGCTCAGTGATTTGAGCAACGTGCTCAGCAGCTTTAGCGTGCGCCTGGAAGAGGCCATGAGGGAAATGGGCGAGCGCGCTGCAGTTGTTGCAGACGTGGTTTCATCGCCCGATCGGCGCCGCATCCATCCTGTTTAGCAGCAATTCGTCCACGGCGGCGAGCAATTCGCTCACCTTGAAAGGCTTTTGCAGGATCCGCGGATTGGTATCGCCGACGCGTTCGGCGGTTCCTTCGGAGGGAGCTACAGCGCACATCCAAATGAGTTTTCGCAAAAGGGCCGGCTTGTTCTGGGCCAGCCAATTCTCCAGTCCGCTGCCGTTGGGGCCTTCGGCAATCTGAAGATCGGCAACAATCACGTCAAACCTCTCCTGCTCCAGCGCGGTGCGCGCGTCTTGCATATTCCTGGCCGCGTGGACGCGGTGATCGCGGCCACGGAGAAATGTGCTCACGGCCTCCAAAACAGACTCGTCGTGGTCCAGCAGGAGGATGTGGGCGTTCCTGCTGGGATCAGTTTTGGGAGCGTCCACGGAAGAACCCGATGTCGTGACCGGCTGACAAGGCAACTCGATTGTGAAACAAGCGCCGCGCGTCGGAGCATTTCGCACGCTAATCGTTCCGCCATGCTCCGTGATGATTCCATAACAGATGCTCAGGCCGAGGCCGGTTCCTTTTCCGACGGGCTTTGTGGTGTAAAAGGGATCGAAAACTCTCGAGGGCTCCTTCACTCCCGGACCGCTATCGGTGAACTCAATGACCAGGCGGTCGCCCTCCATTGCTGTCCGAACCCAAAGATCGCCCTCTGTGGAGCCCTCGAGGATGGCGTCCACGGCGTTGTTCACCATGTTCAGAAACACCTGCTGCAGTTGATGAGGATCGGCGGCCGTCACCGGAAGGTCGGGAGCGAGGTCCAAATGGACCCGAATGTTGCTCATGCGCAAATCGTAGTCTCGGAGCGCCAGAGTCTCTTCGAGCGTCTGATTCATTTTCACAGGCATTCGTTCCGGCTTGTGCTGCCGGGCGAAGCTCAGCAGGTTCTGGACGATGCGGTGGGTGCGCTGCGCCTGCTTGTAAAGCTTTTCGGAATATTCAACCCCTTGTGGACCTAATTGGCCGCTGGAAGTCAGCAACTGGCTGTAGCCAAGGATAGCGGTAAGCGGATTGTTCAATTCATGAGCGACGCCTGAGATGAGCTGCCCTACCGCCGCAAGCCTTTCGCTGTGCAGCAGTTGTTCCTGTGTCCGGCGCAGGTTTTCGTAAGCCTGGCGTGTTTCTTCATAAAGTATGGAGCGATCGAGCGCGCTGGAAATCTGGCTGCCGACGGCAATGAGCAAGTTCACGTCTGCAGGAGAAAACTCCCGCGGCGTGCGAGTTCCCACCACCAGACCGCCGATGACGCGGTCCTTGGACCAGAGAATCACAATATATGCAGTGGCAATTCCTTCTTTGATTTGGGCGTCGCGAAAAACGGCGGGAAGAGGCAAGCCCTGGGCCGAAATAAAAGTGGCGTGCGCATCCTTGATGTGTTGCAACAGCTCGGTCTTCACGGAGACCGCCGGAAAGTGGCGGGAGTATTCCGAGCGGTGCCCCGCAGCCGCAACGCGCCGCAACTTTGTGCCGCTCTCGTCGAAAAGGTAGAGCGAGGTAGCGTCCAGGCTGAAAAGCTCGGCCATTTGCCGAAGCGTGCGATGCAGCGAGTCCCCGAGATCCAGGGACTCCGTCAGAGTCTGGCCGATGGAATTCAGCACCATCAATTCGCGGTTGCGCCTGCGGATTTCCAGCTCGGCCTGCTTGCGTTCCGTAATGTCCTGAAGAAAACCCTGAAATGCAGTAACGTTTCCCGCGGCGTCGCGCACAGTGATTGACGATTCCAGCATTGTTCGCACTTCGCCGTCCTTACGGCGCATTTCAAATTCAAAATCCGCCACCGCGCCATGTTCGATCAGCAGTCTTTTAAGCCTCTCACGGTCGGACGCATTCTTGTAAAACGCGCCCGGAATGTCGACAGCCAGCAATTCCTCGCGGCTTTCATAGCCTGACATTCGCAGCAAGGCATCGTTAAAATCAAGGAAGCGGCCCTGCGGAGTGGAAATGAAAACGCCTTCCTGTACATTGGAAACGAGTGTCCGGTATTTTTCCTCTGCCCGCTTTCGTTCCGTAATGTCCTTCAAAACGTGAACGGTACCAAGATCCCGTCCGCTGGGATCCGCGAATCTCGAGTTGGAC
The DNA here is from genome assembly GCA_003224105.1 of Acidobacteriota bacterium. GTDB lineage: Bacteria > Acidobacteriota > Terriglobia > Acidiferrales > UBA7541 > Acidiferrum. The sequence goes on from QHYL01000314.1 coordinate 13,955, forward strand.
GCCAGAAAATACCCGGAAAGCCACGGATCCGGATTGTCCCCTTCACCCGCGACTCCTTCGCAATAGGGGCAAATCTTGTAAGCAGCATTCTTGACGGAAAGAAGCTCAGCGACGCTCCAGCCGACCATGGCCTCGCGCTCGCGGCCCAAAATGTGGCGCAATCGCTGATTGCTGCGCAGGATGCGTCCCTGCAAGTCGTGCACTAGAATCGGGTCGCCAATAGAATCGAAGGTGTATTCCCACTGTCGGCGAACTGTCGCTACTTGCTCAAAGAGGCGAACGTTTTCCAGTGTCATACCCAGCAAATTGGCCATATTCACGAGATAGGAGAGTTCGCCGGGCGCAAACCGCTTGCGCTGTGCTGTACCTACGCCGATGACGCCCAGAGCGCCATTTTTCCCTGGCAGCGCCAGGGTGACCAGGAACTTTACGCCAGATTCGAGCAATCGCTTTTGCGCGCGGGGATCCCATTCATCCTGCGATTCCAGGAACTGGCATTCCTCTTTCAGGACACGCTGCGCCCAGGGCTCCAACGCAGAAACTTTGCCATACTGCGCAAGATATTGCGGTTCGTAACCCACCGAGGAGCGAGCCACCAGTTGTGCATCCTTGCCTTCGCCTTCCATCAACCGGACGATTCCATGCGTGGCATCCAGACTATCCACGAGTTGCGCAAGGACCTGGTCGGTTACATCCTGCACGGAAAGAGTCTGGGTGCTGGCCGCGGTCAGCAGCGACAGCCGGCGCATCTTGTCGTTTAGTTCTTCGCTTCGTGTGCGCTCACTCTCCAACGCCACAACAACCATGGCAATGCCCAGCGCCACGCCTAGAATGTGATCGAAGGCAATGCGCAAAAGGAAGTACGGATGCTGCAGCCAATAAGGGCGATCCAACCCATGGAGTCCGATCAGCAGAAATGCGCCCGCGAGAAGCTGCGAACCGTTACCCCTCCGGATCGCGGGAGACCTCAACAACAGGAAGCCTGCAACAAAGCAAGCTACGCTTTCCAGAATAGTGATTGTCCAGTGATAGGAAGCAAACCGCTGCGCCCCGCTATGCTCTACGTAATAAACCACCGCCAGAATCAAAGTTATCAAAGGAAGGCCGGAATAAATTCGGCGGTCCAAGCCAGCCACCCGGACTGCCACCGCCATCAGGAAAAGGAGAATAGCGGCAGCCTGCCCCATGAGACTGGCCAGATTCAGCCCGCCGACCGGCCTTGCAAGAAACAGCACCTCGCAAACCGCGGAAAACGTAATGCAAAACCAGCCGGCAAGCCAGAAGCGGAAATAACCTCCCTGCTGATCACGGCGGAAAAGGAAAAACAGGACTAATAGGATGACGAAGGCGCTGGCTTCGAAGAAGGCAATCCCGAGCAGGCCCTGGTTCTCCAACACGATGCCGCCTCCCGGCCGCACGTGCCGTCGCTGTTGCGCTTAAGCTGCCCCGAACTCTGGGTGGACGGCGAGAAGTGCTGAATGGACGACCCCCATGACGCTAACATGCTATTTTCCGACAGGGCAAGGGGCCGTAAAGAAGGTGTGCTGTCCCTTATAATATCTGCTGGAGCGGACCAGGGTGGACATCGAAAACATACTTGTCGTGGACGACGAAGAAGCGATTCGAGAAGTCGTTTCAACAATGCTCGAGTCCAAGGGTTATCGTTGCACCGTGGCGCACAACGGCCGCGCGGCACAAGACCACATCAAACGCATT
>QHYL01000313.1 GCA_003224105.1 Acidobacteriota bacterium
CTCTCTCCGGATTGGCGCCTGGCCATTACCGTAGGCTTTTTCGGCGGATACACAACTTTTTCAAGTTTTGGCTGGGAGACGGCGAAAATGCTCGAAGACGGCGAATGGCTGCGCGCTACAACCTACGTCGCCGCGAGTGTCGTGGCGGGTCTTCTGCTTTCCGTAGCAGGCATCCGCCTCGCCAACAAATTCTAGTTGACTGATGAGGAT
>QHYL01000405.1 GCA_003224105.1 Acidobacteriota bacterium
TAATCCGCGAATGACGCTGGGCTTGTCTCCATTCGTGAAGTGGCACGCGACGGCATCCCGCAGCATGGTCTTGAGTTCATCAAGAGTATCGGCCTGGGTGAAAATCGAATATCCCAGCGCGCGCGCTTCGTATCCGCCTTCCGGCGATTCCTGAACGGAGAAGATGATTTCGCTCTGAGACACAAATTTCTCCTGTTGCGATTATACGACGCCCGCGCGCCGAAATCCGGTGAACACGCGATTTGGCGTGCAATCGCGAACCTCGGATCACTAAAAGGAAGATGAAAATGGTGTGCGCCTATTCATCCAGTACTTTCAGTACTCCAAATTTTCACCTGCTTTGAAACTATTGCCCCCCAATCGCACTCTCCTGCCCACCCAACGCCAACATGTCCTTCTTTTCTCAGCACTTACAGCCCCAGACCTCGGAGCGTCCAATGCCTCTAAATCCTTGGGAGGAACTATGCTTTGGACCAAACTCGGCTTGAACAAGCTCCGCTTGCGCAAGCTGCACCTCAATAAACTCAAGAAGCTGCACTTGACCAAGCGTCACTACCTGATCGCCGGAGGCGCTGTTCTGCTTCTGGCGGCCATGGCTGGTGGCGTGAATGCCATGTGGGGCTCCGATGCCGTCACGGTACCGGAACACACGCGCATTCATGTGGTCCTGGATCAAGCCGTGGCCACCAGCACGAGACCGGGACACCATTTTCGGGCCACGGTTTCCAGGCCGGTGGTGATCAAAGGCAAAACGGTCATTCCCAAAGGCGCTCGCGCCGAGGGAGTGGTCGTTGAGGCCAACCCAGCGGGACGCTTCAGGGGCCGTCCGCGATTGCTGCTCGCGCTGCAATCCGTGGACGTGAACGGGGAGCACTATCCCGTCCACACTCTGGCTTCCCGTGAAGTTGGCCACAGCCACAAGAAGCACAACCTGCTGTGGATTGGCGGCGGGGCCGGCGGAGGCGTCTTGATTGGCACCTTGGCCGGCGGAGGATTGGGCGCAGTCATCGGCGGGCCCGTCGGCTTAGCTGCCGGGACCACCGTGGCGCTGGTCACCGCGAAGCGCGACGTCCGGCTTCGTCCGGAGACGCCGCTCAGCTTCCGTCTCGCCAAGCCAGCCACGATTAACGTGAAGAGCTGACGCGCTGCCCCGCTCCCTCGCCATCCGCGAGGGAGGCAAGCAGTCACGTTACCTTCACCGACTAGGGCGGGGTGCCACTCGGAGCGATTGCTCCGCGCGTGCCCCGCTCTTTTGTTTTTTTTCTCGCTTCCGTTTCCTCCCAGAATGAATCAAGGTAGGGGGTACCCCCCACCCCCCGGCAATTTGCATGGTTATCAAAACAAAGGGGTTGCAAGATGGGCAGTGTGGAATTGCAAGAAAACAAAGGAGATAGCGAGGGGCAAAAAGGGCAAACAGCAAGTAATGAGTGCCTCCGCAAAGCTCGCGGTAAGCGAGTGGAGGGAGACAAGAGAAAACGGTAGGGGTGCCTACCCTGGGGAACAATGCAAAAGCATGAAAAGAAAGAGGTTGCGCAGGAAGCATCCTGGAAGTTCTTGAAAATAAAGAGGCAAATTTGCAGGGAAGAGCGCAAGGAGAGGAAGAGTGAGACGTTGACGACGAGTGGGAGCGAGAAATCATAAAAGATACTATCACAATATTTACTTTTTGTCTACCTATTTTTACAAGAAAAGTGGCGAGAGCCTTCACGGGAGTCCACAAACTGGGGCTTATCGCATGGAAGAGAGCCTTCACTCGGAGACCTCCCTGGGGCAGGCAGGCTCGCTCCCTTCGGCTAGGCTCAGGTAAAGTTCAGGGGAGAGGGCAGAAAGCAGAAAGAAAAAGCGGCGGCAAGCCGCCGCAGTCCAAAAGCTGGCGCCAATCACCCACGTTTCCGCGCTTGACACCCTTTCCAATTGTGATCAACGATCCCGATCCGTAAGTTGATCAAGTCGTGATCATGACGAAAATAGAGAACAACGCAGACGGTACGGAACGCAGAGGCACAGAGCGCACAGAGAAAACAGAAGGAAGAAAAATAGAGGCCAACAGCGGCGTAAAGCCGCTGCTACAATCACCCGCGTTTGAGGATAGCAAGCATCACATCAAGATCTACCAGGGCGACTGCCTGGAAATTCTCGCCGCCATCCCGGAATCCTCCGTGGACCTCATCTTCGCCGACCCGCCTTACTTCCTCTCGAACGGCGGCATCACCTGCCACGCGGGCAAAATGGTCTCCGTCCACAAAGGCGACTGGGACAAATCCCGCGGCGCGGACGCCAATCATGACTTCAACCGCTCCTGGCTCGCCGCTTGCCAACGCGTATTGAAGCCTGACGGCTCCATCTGGGTTTCCGGCACCGCCCACGTCATCCATTCCGTCGGGTTCGCCATGCAGCAGCTCGGCTTCAAGCTGCTCAACGACATTTCCTGGGTCAAGCCCAATCCGCCTCCCAATCTTTCCTGCCGCTACTTCACCCACGCCACGGAAACCATCATCTGGGCCGCGAAAAACGCGAAGTCGCGCCACACTTTCAATTACAAGCTGATGAAGGAAACCAATCGCGGCAAGCAGATGAAGTCCGTCTGGGAAATCCGTCCTCCCGAAGCCTGGGAAAAGAAATTCGGCAAGCATCCCACGCAAAAGCCCGTCGCGCTCCTCGAACGCATCCTGCTGGCCTCCTCGCACGAAGGCGAGCTTGTCCTCGACCCGTTTTGCGGCTCCGGCACCACGCTACTTGCCGCATTTCGCCTGCACCGTCAGGCTCTCGGCTGCGAACTCTCCGCCGACTTCCTCACTCTCTCGATTCGCCGCATCTGTTCCAATTTGGTACAGGTCGATCTTTCTCTCGCCTGTTTCCAGTTTTCGCTTGATCCGCTTCCCGATCCTGTGGATCGATCCAAATGCGCCTCGCGAATGTCCGCCCAGCTCCAACTCGTCCAGCAAGAACGCCGCTTCTACTTCATCGGCCGCGCCAAGCGCGAAGTCATCTTCTCCGTTCTCGCCGACTCCCTCGACGAAGCCCGCCAAAAATTCCGCGCCTCTGGCCGCTCGGACTCCGACGCCCTCTTCATCATCAAAACAGAAACTTCCATCTACCTGGCCTGAACTCTAAGGTGTAAATGTAGCGCCGCCCATCATGGCGGCAGCTTTCTTTGTCTCTGGCGTCATGATCTAATCCCCGCGTGGATCTGCGTTTGCCTACAGCGGGTCTCGACCAATATAAGAGCGCGAGGCAACGCATTCGCGTGAGTAGTGAAGCGTGGGGCGAGTCTAACCTTTTCTGTGTGAACTGCGATTCTCCCGCACTTGTGAGAACGCGAACAAACACACCCGCAATCGACTTTACGTGCCCTCGATGTGACGCCTTTTTTCAACTCAAGAGCCATGGCCGAAAACTCGGGCCGAGCATACCCGACGGCGCGTACAGCAAGATGTCGGAAGCGATCGCTGAAGACAGAACGCCAAATCTTCTTGCTTTGCACTATGAACCCGAAGAGTGGAGGGTTCACAATCTAATTCTGGTTCCGCAGTTCAGTTATTCGCTCTCGGTCATCAAGAAGAGAAACCCGTTGAGACCGCATGCCAAGCGCCACGATTGGGTAGGATGCACAATTCTACTTGGCGAAATCCCGCAAGAGGCAAAAATTCCCATTATTTCGGACAGCAAGATAGCTTCGACCAATGATGTTCGGAAGAGGTACCGTCGCCTAAAGAAACTAGGGAGCCTCAGCGTCGAAGCGCGGGGGTGGACTCTAGATGTCCTCCACGCTATCCATACTTTGGGCAAGAAGGAATTCTCTCTTAGGGAGGACGTATACGCCCTTGAAGCGGACCTCACGCGACTTCATCCCCGTAACCGACACGTACAACAGAAAATCCGTCAACAGCTCCAACTCTTGCGCGACATGGGCATTGTCGAGTTCCTTAGCCGCGGTCAGTATCGTTTGACCTAATACTATATAGAGTGCCGCGGGCGTGACGCCGCACAGTCACGCTGATGGTATGCTCAATCAATGGTTGATCAACCTTTTCGTTGGTCCGACCCGCACACTTGGCCCTGGATCCTCTATGTCTGGATGTCTTTCCTTTTTGTTGGCTGGCTCAAGCCTCTCTGGAAGTGGCTCCAGCGCGAACAAGCTAAATCTTGGCCGACCACGACCGGCCAAATCGATTCTGCTTACATTGCGGAGCCCAAACGCTTCCTCGGGCTCACGCTGCAATCGAGCCGCTCCCGGACCTATGATGCCGTCCGTGCGTACTCATATACGCTCTCTGGCGATACGTTTGGCGGAAAGTACAAGCGAAGTTGTGGTTCCGAAGAGGAAGCACAGGAGTTCCTGCGAGGCCTCGAAGGCCAGACTGTTCCCGTGCAATACAATTCAAACCGGCCCGCCCGCTCCGTCCTGCTCGAAGCCACCGTCGAAATTCTTCTCCGCAACCGCCCGCCGTCGCCCAATTTCAGCGATGGCGCCTGGGTCGAGTCTGTCCCCAAATGGTTGAAGCCGTTCATCGGCGTCTTTGCG
>QHYL01000406.1 GCA_003224105.1 Acidobacteriota bacterium
CCTTCATCGGAGTCGCAATAGTTTTGTGCGCGGTGACTGTACTCGCATGCTATCTCCCCGCGCGACGTGCCATGCGCGTCGACCCCATAGTGGCCTTGCGTTATGAATAGCGCGCCACGCAAGTCCTTGCTGCGATATGTAGTGAGTGGACTTCGATTCAGTGTTCCAAAAGAAACAGGCCGCACGAACTAGAGGCGGCCCTGTTTTCCTTGAGAAGTACATCACTGTGAAATCGGCGCGCGCGCCGCGCGGCCGGGAAATACTCCATCAACGAGTTGTCCGTCCCTGACCACCGGAACGCCATTCACCAAAACGAAGCGAATTCCCTCGGAGTATTGGAGCGGATTCTCATAAGTGGCTTTGTCAATGACCGTGTTGGCGTCGAAAACGGTGATGTCCGCATCGGCGCTCGCGCGAATGCGCCCTTTGTCTTTGAACACGGGCGCGCGCTTCTCCAGGCGCTGCGCCGGCATCAGCGTCATCTTTCTCAGCGCGGTCATCAAATCGAGCGCCTTTGCTTCGCGCACGTAATGCCCCAGCACGCGCGCATAAGTCCCAGCAGTTCGTGGATGGCCTTTGCCGTTAAAGAGCGCGCCATCGCTGGCAATCATCGTCAGCGGGCTTTCGATCGCCGCATCAATATTTTCTTGCGTGTTCGAAGGCAGAATGATCATCCCGCCTTCTTTGCGATAGCGCAGGAACGATTCCCGCGTCAGATGTTCGCCCGTCGCGGGCCAAAGCATCGTAGCAAAATAGCTGTCCGGCTCGTTTTCCTTGTGATCGAGAAACGCCGCCTGGATGCTGGTCATCCCCATCGTGTAAGGATAAGCCTCGGTGGTCACATCCATGCCGTGCGAGCGCGCGTGGGAAATCATCTGAAGTTCGTAGACAACGTCTGGGCCTCCAGTGCTCTGGATGTGGACAATGTGCAGGGGCGCGCCACTGATGGCAGCATCCGCCATAGCCTCTTCAAAGCCAGGGAAATTTCCTGCCGCCGCTTCGAGCTTCGGCGCTCCAGCGCGAATATGGATGTGACAAGACGCATGATGCTTCGCCGCCACGCGAAACACCTGCACGATCTCCCAATTCGTAGCCGCTTCCGTGTAAGCCGGCCCAACTCCCACGGCCAGCGCTCCTCGCTGCAGTCCTTTCTCGATCAACGACAGGATCTGTTCGATTTCCCCAGGCGTTGCTTCGCGGTGTGCCGCATCCCCACTTGGCAAGAGTTGTCCGGCGTCGTGCATCACTGCCATGCGCGCGGGAATGTGACCGACGCTTGCTCCAAAGTTGATGAGCGCCTTGCCTTCGCGCTCTCCATACCAGTGGTCAATATCCGCCACGCCAACTTCTAGCTCCAGCGCGGTAGTCACGCCGTCGTGAGCCTTCGCGGCATAATTCTCCCCGTCGTGCCCATGCTGATGCAGATCGATGAAGCCCGTCGCAACCACCAGTCCCTTTGCGTCAATGAGCTGCTTCCCTTTCAAGGCGCTGCTGCTGATCGCGCGAATTTTTCCGCCGCTGATTCCCACGTTGCGCACGGCATCGATGCCGGACTCCGGGTCCATCACCCGCCCGTTCACGATCACAACGTCGTACGTTGCATCCTGAGCAAGAGCCGGTTTCATTGTCCGGCTAAATCCGAAGGCAAGCAGTAACGCACTTGCAGGTAGCAGCAGGATTCGGCAGGTGGTTGGAACGCGGCGCTTAGCCATGACTCAGAACCGTCCTTTCAAACCTCTTAAGGCTGCCAAGTTTCTTCGCGCCATACCGGCCTGTCAAATGATTTCCAAAAGAAAGAACGGAAACGAGATTACTCCGCGCAAGTAGTTGATTTGTTGAAAGTTAGTTAAGGGCCGTCCGCAAGGCAATCCGCAAGCTACTTTGCGGGACAAAGTTTAAAGTATTACTTGAAGTGTCTCTCTAATCAATTGAACTGGAACGGCTTACACGGGAAAAGAAAGAAAAACCCGGGCCGCTGGGGGGAGCGACCCGGGTGGGGGTACTGCTGAGGGGGGCCGGAGGAAACTCTTTGTGCCGGCGCGCCTGGCGCCGAACTGGCTTAATTCACGTGGTTCACAGCCAACATGCAAATCTGGCGCAATTCTTCGTAGGTGAAATAGGTCTCTTCGTCCTGGCCGGAGACTTCCCTGTGGCCGAATCCTGATTCGGTCGAGATGCGATTCAGTTCCTGTTCGGAGAGACCCAGCAGCACTGCCGCGCGCCGCCGTGTCACGTACTTCAATTCTTGTGTCTTCATGTCTGCGCACCTCATGAAGGTAGAAGGACCATGCCGTCTTGTTCCACTGCCAGGATCATGGTCTTGTAAATATCTACGTCCCAACCTTCTCCAATTCGCATCCGAACCGTATCGCTTCCATCCTTCAGAAGCTTTCCCCGCAGCGGCACTTTGATATCGCCTAATGCCACTTGAAGAACGACTGGTTGCCCGATCCAAGCCTTGAACGCGCTTTCCATTCTTTCGACCCCACAGAACTTCAGCGTGACAGGAAGAGAATCGCGCAGAGAATTGCGGCTCACAATGGTACAGAGAGGGTACGGGACTAGTAAGTTCGTACTGCTTCAACTTGGTTGCGCAAACCAAAAGGAGTTTCTACGCAAGTACATTCGTACTGTTTCTTGAGGACGGCCGGGCCATAGCTGGAAACGGTTGCGGCTGGCATCCTTGTACGGATGAGGGAGCACCGCAATTCCGCGCATCAGAAGATGTCCCCGGGGACAGCCAAGCCGTCCCAACGGCCAGGTATTGGACTGGCATTGGGCGGTGGTTTTGCGAGGGGATTTGCGCACCTCGGCATCTTAAAAGTGCTTCAGAAGTACAACATAAGGGTTTCCCACATTGCTGGCAGCAGCGTGGGCAGCATCCTTGGCGCGGCCTACGCCAGCGGAGCGCCCCTTGAACGCATCATCGAGACTTGCCGGACGCTACGCTTCCGCGACATCGCCCGGTGGAGGGTCTCCCGGCTGGGTTTGGCCAGCAACCAGCGCCTTGCTGCCCTGATGGAGCGCGTGTTCGGCTCGGGCCAATTTGAAGATCTGAAGATTCCCCTGGCAGTCGTGGCGACAGACCTGTCTACCGGCGAACCAGTGGTCTTTACGCAAGGCAATCTGGTGGATGCGATCCGCGCGAGCTGCGCCTTCCCCGGCTTGTTTGAGCCGGTGGAGATCGGTACGCGGTGCCTTGCCGACGGCGGGCTGGTGGCGCCTGTTCCGACGCAGGCTGCGCGCGGCCTGGGCGCACAAACGGTGATTGGTGTTTCCGTTGGCTTACAGGACGGCCACCGCGGCGCTCCGACGAATATTTTCCAAGTCGTTAGCCGCGCTGTGGGGGCGGCCCAGAAACATCAACTTGAGCTCTGGGAGCGCCACGCCGACCTGGTTCTTCGGCCGGACGTGCAGTTCCTGGCCTGGGATGACTTTGCGCGCGCCGATGAGGCCATCGAAGCCGGCGCCGCGGCGGCACTTCGTGCTTTGCCTCGCATTGAAAACCTGCTGGAGAAGAAGGCGGAAGAGGAACTTCCTTCGGATGCGCGGACGGTGCTGAAAAAGAGAAGTCAAATGTGGCTGACGGAGGTGCAGGCATGATTCGTCCCGGCATGCTGCTCGTAGCCCTTGGCAGCTTGATATTCCTATGGCATGAATGTGGCGAGGACGTGCCCGTTTTCTGCTACCGTATAGGACTGGGTGCTGTCACGGGCTTGCGCGATCGCGGGCTCGTTCTGGTTCCCACAGGATTACCCATTCACTTTTCTGCTGCGAGGAACAGGACTGCGTGCTTGACGCCATCCGCCACTTCTTCTATTTGCTTTTCAACCCCGAGGGACTCAAGGAATTAGTCCACAACGGCGGCGCGCCGCTGATCTGCACGATCGTTTTCATCGAAACCGGATTTTTTGTCGGCTTCTTCCTTCCTGGTGATTCCCTGTTGGTCACCGCGGGAATTTTCTCTGCCGCTGGCGTAATCCCTCTCAAGTGGCTGCTTGCGCCAGTTATGCTGTGCGCGATTGTGGGCGATCAGATTGGTTATTGGATCGGGCGCTCGGCGGGAGCGGCACTTTACCGGCGCGAAGATTCTTTCTTTTTCCGCCGCAGTCATTTGCAGCGCGCGCATGATTTTTATGAGAAATATGGCGGCAGAGCCGTAATTCTCGCGCGCTTCGTTCCGATCATTCGTACCTTTTGCCCGCCGGTCGCGGGCGCGGCGAAAATGCCCTACGGGCGTTACCTGGC
>QHYL01000407.1 GCA_003224105.1 Acidobacteriota bacterium
GCCAACGAAAACCGGGACACTCGAACCGCACAGCTCCGCGGTGTACAGCGCATTTCGGGCGGCCTGCCGCACGCCCACGTTGCCTGCAACCGTCGTAATCGCCAGCACGCGGGCATCGGGAGAACGCAGCGCCATGATTAGTGCAACGGCGTCGTCCGAAGCCGTGTCGGTATCAATCAGAAATGCGGGTTTCACGGCCCGTTAGCATAGCAAATGTGAGACGGCAAAATCCGCTTGCTCCCGCGGCCAGAATAAGGCGTATGATGGGTGCGCTTAGCCCCGAATTTTGGTATGTTCTGCAACGCAAAATCGTCCCCGCCGGAGAACGTCATGAACATCAATCTTACGATCAACGGGAAAAGTTATTCCCAGGACGTCGAGCCGCGTCTGCTGCTGATTCATTTCTTGCGCGACGTGGCGGGCCTGACGGGCACGCACATGGGCTGCGAAACCTCGCTCTGCGGCGCGTGCACCGTGGAGCTGAATGGCAAAGCTATCAAAAGTTGCAGCATGTTCACCGTGCAGGCCAATGGCGCGGACATTGTCACCATCGAGGGACTCGCGACGAATGGGAGGCTCGATCCCATGCAGGAAGCGTTCTGGAACGAGCACGGATTGCAGTGCGGGTTCTGCACGCCGGGAATGATCATGGCTTCCAAGCAAATTCTCTACCGCAACCCTTCGCCCACGGAAGACGAGATTCGTCACGGCCTGGAAGGCAACGTCTGCCGCTGCACCGGATACCAGCACATCGTCAACGCCGTGAAAGCCGCCGCAGCCGGCGCGGGAAAGTAGGAGGCGACCATGGCTACTACAACTGTTAAGACTGAGACTTTTGTCGGCAAGCGGATTCGCCGGCGCGAAGATCCGCGGCTCATCACCGGCACCGCGACTTACGTGGAAGATATACAGATGCCGGGCATGCATTACGCCGTGATTGTGCGCAGCCCGCACGCCGCGGCGCGGATTCGCTCGATCAACACCAAGCAAGCGGAAGCCGCTCCCGGCGTCGTGAGTATATTTACCGGCAAGGATACGAAAGGCGTGGGCGCAGTTCCCTGCGGCGTTGTGATGCCCGACTTGCGCGTGCCGCAGCACACGATTCTGGCGACGGATCGCGTCTACTTTGTGGGCCATCCCGTGGCAGTGGTTGTGGCGCGCGACCGCTACCTTGCGCGCGATGCCGCCGATCTGATTGAAGTGGATTACGAAGCCCTGCCCGCGGTGGCCGATCCCGAGAAGGCGCTCGCGAAGGGCGCGCCTGCCGTGCATCCGCAATGGCCGGACAATGTCGCGTTCACTTATCACCAGGACGGCGGCAACGTGGACAAAGCGTTTGCCGAAGCCGACGTGGTGGTGAAGCAGCGCATCACCAGCCAGCGGCTCGTGCCCATGGCGATGGAAACGCGCGGCGTGGTGGCGGAGTGGCGCGGGGCCGACCGCCAGCTCAACCTTTACACGTCCACGCAAATTCCGCACCTGGTGCGCACGCTCGTGGCAGGCATGCTGGGCCTGGAAGAAAACCGCATGCGCGTGATCGCGCCGGAAGTGGGCGGCGGATTCGGCAGCAAGCTCAACGTTTATGCCGAAGAAGCGCTGATGGGCTACGTCTCGATGAAGATTCAAAAGCCCGTCAAGTGGATCGAATCGCGCCGCGAAAACTTCACCTGCACGATTCACGGCCGCGGCCACGTGGACTATTACGAAGTTGCCGCCAAGCGCGACGGCACCATTCTCGGCATCAAGCTCAAACTGATTCAGGACGTTGGCGCATATCACCAGTTGCTCACCCCGCTGATTCCCCAGTTGAGCGTGCTGATGATGCCGGGCATCTACAACACGCAAAACATTCGCGCCGATATCGTCGGCGTGTTCACGAATTGTGTGCCAACCGACGCGTATCGCGGCGCAGGACGCCCCGAGGCCACGCATGGCATCGAGCGCATGGTGGATTTGCTTGCCGCGGAACTGAAGATGGATCCGGCCGAGATTCGCTTCAAGAATTTCGTCACGAAGGATAACTTCCCTTACGCGACGGCCACCGGGCTCACATACGACTCGGGCGATTACGCCGCGCCGTTGAAGAAGGCGCTGGACCTGGTCGGTTATGTCAAACTGCGCCAGGAACAAGCCGACGCACGCAAACAAGGGAAATACATGGGCATTGGCATTTCGACGTACGGCGAAATTTGCGCCATCGGTCCTTCTCCCGCGACTCCCGCGGGCGGCTGGGAGAGCGCCACGGTGAAAATCGAGCCGAGCGGCAAAGTGACCATCATGACCGGCACGTGCCCGCACGGCCAAGGCGAAGAAACCACGTTCGCGCAGATTGCCGCAGACGAACTCGGCGTCGGCCTCGACGACATTCTGGTGATTCGCGGCGACACCGCCGTGGTGCAATACGGCATTGGCACGTTCGGCAGCCGCGCTACCGCCGTTGGCGGCACGGCGCTTTACTACGCGCTGCAAGACTTGAAAGCCAAGGTCAAAAAATTCGGCGCCATGCTGCTCGAATCCGAAGACGTTTCGCTGGTCGGCGGACAAGTCATCGACAATAAAAGCGGCAAGTCCAAATCGTTCCAGGAAATCGCTGGCGCCGCTTATCGCGCGCTCAAACTCCCGCCGAATACGGAGCCGGGGCTCATGGCCACGCGCTTCTGGGAGCCGCCGAACTTTACCTTCCCGTTTGGCGCGCACATCGTGGTCACTGACATTGATGGCGAAACGGGGCAAATCAAAATTCGGCGCTACGTTGCGGTGGATGATTGCGGCAACATCCTGAATCCGCTCATCGTGGACGGCCAAGTGCACGGCGGCGTGGCGCAGGGGCTCGGCCAGGCATTGTGGGAGCAGGCCGTTTACGACGACAACGGCCAGCTCATCACGGGCGAGTTGATGGACTACGCGGTTCCGCGCGCGCATTTGATGCCGTGGATCGAGAGCCACCACACTTGTACGCCTTCTCCCGTGAATCCGCTCGGCGTGAAGGGCGTTGGCGAAGCGGGCACGATTGGCTGTTCGCCCGCAGTCGTCAACTCCGTGGTCGACGCGCTTTCTCCGCTCGGCGTGCGGCACATTGATATGCCGCTGACGCCGGAAAAAATCTGGAAAATTCTGGCGGCGAAAAATTAGAGGAGCCACGAACATGATCACGCAAAAATTTGAATACACCGCTCCCAAATCCCTCGACGAAGCGCTGCATCTGCTCGCGAGCGGCGCGAAACCGCTTGCCGGCGGCATGAGCCTTATCCCCATGATGAAGCTGCGGCTGGCCGCGCCTGAGCATCTTGTGGATCTGCGCGCGCTCAAGGACTTGAACTACATCCGCGAAGCCGGCGGCCAACTGCATATCGGGGCAACGGCTTCGCATTACGAAGTTGAGAGCTCAGCGCTGCTGCGGCAGAAATGCCCGCTGCTCACCGAAACGGCAGCCGCTATCGGCGACGTGCAGGTGCGCAACATGGGCACTATCGGGGGCAGTGTGGCGCACGCCGATCCCGCGGCGGATTATCCTGCTGCGCTGCAAGCGCTCGAAGCGAAGTTCGTTCTCAAGGGGGCAAAGTCGGAGCGCACCGTGAGCGCCGCCGAATTTTTTGTTGACACGTTCACCACCGCGCTCGAACCCGGCGAAATTCTTCGCGAAGTGATTGTGCCCATTGACGATGCGCGCACCGGCACGAGCTACCAGAAGATGGCGCAGCCTGCCAGCGGCTTCGCGATTGTCGGCGTCGCCGCGCGTGTGCGCGTCAACGCCGGCAAAGTCAGCTTCGTGCGCATCGGCGTTACCGGGCTTTCCAACCGCGCCTATCGCGCGACCGCCGCGGAAAAAGCGCTCGAAGGCAAGACTCCCTCGCCTGCCGACATTCAAGCTGCGGCGGCGCTTGTCGCGCAAGGCGTGGACGCCAACTCCGACTTGCACGCTTCCTCCGATTACCGGCGGCATCTTGCGGTTGTTCACACCGTGCGCGCGCTCAAGACTGCGCTCTCGCGCATCGCGTGACCTTCTCGGCAGGCAACGGTTCTAAAGACCTGCCACTACAAGGGCTAATCGCGCGAACATGAAAATCTCCGGCTCCTATACTTTGCCCGTGGCGCCTGAGCGTGCGTATCAAATCCTTCAGGATCCCGCGATTCTTGCGCAGGCCATGCCCGGCTGCGAAGGCCTGGAAAAAATTGGTCCCGACGAATACCGCATGAAGATGAAAGTGCTTCTGGCCGCACTCTCCGGCCAATTTGAAGGCAAAGTGCGCATCACCGAGCAGTCGCCGCCAACGAGTTTCCGACTCGTTGTTGAAGGGTCGGAGGCACGATGGCCGCCGTCGGCCAGCGGCTTATAGACGGCACCGCCAAAATGATGATCAAGAAGTTTTTCGACAAGCTCGCCTCGCTCGCAACCTAACTGTTCGACAGTTAGCGGCTGACAGGTCACCGTTGAGAAAGAACTGACACGCCTGCTCGCCGCCGGGTTCTTGCCTTGACCAGCCCTATCCGCGCGCACATAATTTCGCCAGGGTTCTTCCATGGAGCAGCATGGCAATCCCCGCCTCTCACGCACTTGGTCCGCTTTGCTTCTCCTGTCAGCCTGCGTCCTCGGCGCCACCAGCTGCAACAATACGTGCGTCTCCGGCACATTCAATGGCCCCGGCGGCAGCACCATCAACGTCAAAGCCGGTGACCCGCCGCCTTCCTGCTCGCTCAGCGCCGCCAACGGGATGGTCCATCTGGAAATTGGCGCGGCCTCGGGAACCGCTTCCACGCCCGGCACGGTCGCGCCGCCACTGCGGCCCCGCGTCACACATCTGTTTGTCACCGTCGCCAGTGTCGACGCTCATTCCAGTCTCCTGGCAGTAGACGACACGCCCGGCTGGCAACCGCTTGCCGCCCCGCTTCAGCAACACCCTCTCCAAGTGGATTTGCTGGCGGACCCGCACGAAAACGCCTCCTCGGCGCCATTTCCCGATGCTTGGCTGCCGTCCGGCGCGTATCGCCAGATTCGCCTGCG
>QHYL01000121.1 GCA_003224105.1 Acidobacteriota bacterium
CCCGCATTCGCGCAAACAAATCCATGATGCGTCTCGCTAATCAGCACACGCTCGCTGCGAAGAATGCCACGCGACTCCTGAAAAACGAGTTCAATGGCCCGCGCGTCTTTCTTCAATTCCGCGGCGACCGCTTGCGCCCTCTCCGACGGCTTTACCTTCGCGAGCGAAACAACCGCGCCTTCTGCCTTCGAAACAATCTTCTGCGCCACAACCAAAATGTCCCCATCCTCAAACCTCAGGTCCGCCTTCCTCGCCGCTCCGGCAAGCACGCTGGCCAGATTCTCACCCTCTCGAATCTCCGGCGCCCCCGGAATGCCGAGCAAGCGCAGCCCCGCGCCGCCTCCCATGCCCGCCCGTGACTTTTGACGTGCTCTCGGAGATTTCGTCATCGCGTCTGACAATATTACGCGGCCAGCCCGCAATCCCAATCGCGATTTCGCCCGCCGTTCCTTCGCAGGCTTCTTCATGGATTCAACGTCGCAGCTCAAAGAGCACCCAAAGTTAGGTGCCTTAAAAACTAAAGAGCCGAGCGCTGTTTAGCCGCTCGGCTCTTTCGAAAGTTGGTGCACTTAGTGGTGCGGCTTATCCTTTTCTTTTTCTTTCGAGGGTTTGTCTTGTTTCGCCGGCTTGTCTTGCTTGGCAGGTTTTTCCTGTCGCGGACTTTCCGCCTGCTGTCTCTGTTCGACTTGGCGCGGCCTTTGGTCGGTTTGCTGTTGTCTTTGGTCGGGTTGCTGTTGCTGCCGCTGGTCGGCTTCGCGCTGTCTTTGGTCGACCTGAGACTGTTTTTGGTCCCTTTGGGGTTGCTGCTGATCATTCCGAGGCTGGCGCTGATCGGCTTGCGGCGGACGTTGTGCATTCGAGCTGTTCTGGTCCACATTCTGTTTTTGCTGGACTTGTTGCTGTTCGACCCTTTGGCGCTCCTGGTCCTGTTTCAAGCGCAAATCCTGAACTTGTTGCTGCTGTTTTTGTTCCGGCTGCGGATTCGCGTTGCCGGAATTGGTCGGGCGCGAAGAAGGTGGCCGGTCGTTGAGTACGCGCGGGTTGCCGCGGTCGCGGTCTCCGGCTGCGTTGCCCGGGGCATTGCCTGGACGGTTCGCTTGGCTTGGCTGATTCATATTCCCCTGTTGATTCGAATTGCTCGGATTCGCATTCGCCGGCTTGTTGTTCTGAATGTTTGGTGGCGGGTTGTACGTCGGCGGATTTGCCGGGTTCGTGTTTCCCGGCCCAGGCCGATTCCAATTGCCTTGCCGCCGGTCCTGCCGATTGTTCTCACCCTGCTGGTTCGGCAGATTTGTATTGGTTGGCGGCCCCTGCCGGTTGGGATTGCCCTGCTGCGTATCAGGGCGGTTGTCACGCGCATTTTGCGGTGGACCCTGGCGCACCGGAGGCGCCATCTTGATGTTGGGCCGCTCGACTTGCGCATTTTCCTGCTGCTGCTGAACGCGGCGCATCTCTGAGATCGCTGGAGGTCTGCCACCGTTCTCCCGAACGATTTCTTGCTGCTTGGCGAAAGCGACAGGAGCCGGAGGCGGCGCCATCTTGGCCACAACGGGCCGGCTGATAATCGGGCTCGGCGGTCTCACGCGGGCCACCATGCCTGCACCAACTACGCTGCGTTGTTGCGGCGCAACCGTTGGCGTCATCGGAGCAACCGGAGCCGAAGCCACTTCCTTTGCATTCACGCGAATCATGTTGTTGTGCACGGATCCCGCGGAAACGAAAGTCTCATGCGAGGTGGCCGTAACGGCGTTCACTTGCGCCCGGTTTTGATAAGTAATGTTCGTGACGTTCGTCGTCTTGTTCACATAAACGTTGTTGTAGACGTTGGTCACTTGCACGCGGTTGATGATGGTGGTGTTCGAGACGTTCACGTTGGTCACGTACCGCTGGCTGACGTGGTACGACGGGCAATACACGTCACGCGGTCCCAGCGGGAACCACGCCACGCCTGCGGGCGCGCCACCAGCGACCACTCCGACTCCCCAATGCGCGCCGCCAACCCAAGCTACCAGCGCTGGCGCATACACGGGCCGCACGTACGCCACGCCCACTACCGCTCTCGGCGGAGACGGCACCCAACCCCACACGCCACCGACAACGACCCAGCGTCCATAGTGGAACGGAGCAAAACCCCACGGCTCATCGTCAACCCAGGTCCATCCCCACGGCGCAATCCAAACCCAGTGGCCGTAACGATAAGGAGCCCAGCCAACGACGGTGGTGCGCGGGAACCACACGTTGCCGTATTCCGGCACGGGACGCCAGCCACCGTATTCATCGAGGTCTTCGTAGCCGACTACATCATCGGAGACGTATCGCGCGGAAGCGGAATGCTCTTCGCGGCGGTCGCGGTCGTAGCACCATTGATCGAAGTCATCTCTATCGCCCTGAACGCGCTGAATGTCCGCATCCAACTGATCGGTGCCGCTGAAATTGCCTTCTTCGCGCGCGTGAATCGTATAGGCGGAGCCGCCGCCGGTGATTTCGCCCTGGCCCTCGCGGACAGCGACAACCGTGGCGTCGCCGGCTTCGTTCACACTAATGCGGTAACTCCCGGGACGCAGAATGGACAGCGCCAGATTCGGCGTGTCCACTTCAAACGTCTCGTCATCGCCCAGCCGGTGCACGCGAATGTTCAGCGTGCCTTCGGTCAAGCGCAGTTGCGTCACTTCGTCGGTGAGATTCAGGAAAGAAAAACCCGTGTGATCGGAAAGCCGGATCACCGCGTACCCGAGATGCAATTCGGCGCGGGAATTATCATCCGACCAAAGTTTGTCGCCCGTGGTCATCGGGCGGTTGACCACCGCCGCGACCCAATCGTCAGTCCCCGCGGGATTGAACGAAACGTTGCCGCTCGCGTACCCCATGCGCGCCACGCGGCTGGGAGGATCGTCATCATCGGCGGCCGCGCGTTGCGCGGTGAAGAAACAAACCGCGAGCGCGACGCTCACCAAACTCAAAAATCGTAGCATCTGAGGGCGAAGCTGTTTTCTCATGGCCTAATCTCTCCTGAAACTCTCGCGCAATCTGCTGCCGCGTCAATTCCCTTCCTTCTTCAGACTGGGCTTCCCACTGGGGTTAACTTCACTGGGACAAGTTACTGGAGTTCTCCTTCAAGCCTAACACCTCGTTTTTCAGAGCTTTCGTTCGCCCCATTTCCCCTTGTCGAATCAGGAAATAGCGCAGGCGAACAGCTCTAGTACATCTAACACGGGCGAAGGAGAAGAGTTGTACGACGGGGAAAGCGGGAAGAAGCCTAACGGGACCGAGGAACAGCGTTAAGGCGTGCCCCACGCTAGCCGCCTAGCGGATTTCAACCACCTTATCTCCAGCCGCAAAGCAAGATTCGATGGTCGGCCAGAAATGGTCAAACGCGGCGAACAACGCTGTCTTTCGGCAATTTCCAAGCCGAACCCAAATTAGCCTAATCGCCGACGTAGGCCGGTTGGCGAGATATAGGAAATCTTCATCCTTCGTGATCAGAATGCGCTCCTGGGCTTCGGCGTAACGGCAGACGGCGATATCGGAGGCCTGCGCCAGGCCGGCGTCCAGAACGTGCTGGCAGTCATGACCCCGTTTCCTTAAGTGTTCTGCAAGCGCCTTCGGCAATTGATTGTCGACGAGAAATTTCACGTCCGCAGAACAACGTGGTCGGTTTGGTAAGCGGCGTAGTCAATTGCGGCGAGAATGTCTTCACGCTCGAGAGAAGGATAGTCTTGGAGAATTTCTTCGAAGGTTGCCCCGGCGCTGAGCAACTCCAGAACATCCTTGACGCGAATGCGCAGGCCGCGAATACAGGGCCGTCCCCCGCACTTGCCTTCCTCGACGGTTATTCTGCTGAGACGTTCTAGGTTCATAGGCGAGCGAATTCCTGGATTCACAATACCTTCTCCTCCCTTCCCTGACAAGTTGAAACCAAGGAGAGGTCGTGTTTGTGGGGAGAAGAATCCCCACCTTTCGGCGGGCGAATGATGGCGCCCCGCCGCTATCTTGCTTTGGCGAGAAGCTGCGCCTCGACGTTGATACGGCCGCTCGGGAACTTCAACTTTTTCTTCCAGACTACAAATCCATCCTTCTTCACTGCGATCTTGTGATTTCCCGGCATAAGGATAATCGTCGTTGCAGGAGTACGGCCGAAAAAGCGTTCATCGATGTAGACGTCTGCTCCAGTTGGGGTAGAGGAAACGTCGATCAAAGCGGCCTCCGTGTCGCCCGCGGAAGACGCAGAGTCATCTGGCTTCGATGCGGCCGCCTTGGGTGTGGGCGTCTTGGCTGTAGGGGGCTTCGGTGCGGGCGCGAGAGTGCTGGCAATGGGCGGCGGTGCTGGTGCAGGCGTCGCTTTCGCTTCAACCCGACTTGGCGCTTTGGCGATTTGCCCCGGACAGCTCGCTCTGGCTTCTTGCAAATCCTTGGATGTGTAATGTGATTCCAGGACAAGGACTTCAGCGCCGCGGGCCTGCAAATTGCGCACATCGAGATCGG
>QHYL01000122.1 GCA_003224105.1 Acidobacteriota bacterium
TTCCTCGATGACCTCAAGAACGGCCTCGAAAACAGCTTCGGCGTCGCTTTTATCGGGGGGAAGCACGGGTCCGTCTTGGATGTAATAAAAGCAGCTCTCTTCCGTGTGTTGAAACTTCAAGATTACGGCGCCGCCTGCCAGACCGTTCTCGTCCCTCAGGGTAGCGCCGAAGTGTTCGAACTCGTACGTGCTTCGGAAGTCGATCCACCAGGAGGTTTGCATGAAGCCGGTATCCGGCCGGCGCTCCAAGAATTCGTCCCACTCCTTCCACGCGCTGAGCGCGGGCGTATTAGCATGCTTGGATTCTGGAACCGCTTGCTCGCAAGATTCGGCAGGGGAATGGCCATCTGCCAGAGCTTGATTTGTATTCGGGTCTGAATGGTTCATCTCTCAAACTGCTTTCCCTACGCGGCCGATTTCCCCCGCGATGCTTCTTATACTGTGCTTCCTTACCCCCTCCTGTAGCGCGGGGTAAATACTTCCATCGTAGTCCCGGCAGTTCGGAGGGGAGGGACGCCGGTTCCAGTAATTCACCAGCAGCGTCAAACGCAATTCGTCGGTTTTCTTTGCTTCCGCCGCTTGAGCATTCCCTGGCCGTCCATTGTCCTGCGCGACGACTCCGTGCCGCAGGTCGCCACGAAACACAACATAATGATTCGGGACCGCGCCAAGCGTCTGCCCGCATTCCGCCTTGGGCGGTATCCACGAGTTCCCGTCAGGGCTCAACACTTGTTCGAGAACGATCGTCGGGCTGGAAGGGAAGCGGTTTAAATACAGAATGCTTGACCACAATGGGTGGACAATCTGCCCCGTCTCTTTTCTCAGGCTTCGGTCGCGGTCGGTATGGAAGGGAAGTGATTCGCCGCGCTTGAGCCGTCCCAGCCACCACTCCATCCCGATGCATTCAGGCCCCGGCTGGACCAGCGTGAACAGGAGACTGACGGACTCCTCCACCACGTTCGCAGGCTTCGTGCCCACGGGAAACCAAAACGTGGTGCTGTAGGTTCCCATGTTCTCCATCCGTTCCGTGCCGATGGCGCGCACGGCGCGTCCCAGCCGGCGAAAGAGCGCGGGCGGCAGGGCATCTTCGAATAAATTGATTTTTTCCATGGGCGCCTTCCTCGCAATAGTCCGTGTTTGCTTTTCTTGTTCGCGATGCTCAGAGCGCGGGCAAGAACCCATCATCAATCTCGAATGTCACCGTGACTTGCCGCGTTCGCTTGTGCACCGGAAGAATTTTCCGAAGCCGGGGATCAAAATAATCTTTCAGCATCATCGGACGCGGTTCCTTCAGGAAAAAGTTGGGAGCATCCGTGACGGCGGTGCACGCGAGAACGTTCAACTCCTCGCGGCAAGAAACATGCTGCACGATGCACGGCACACGAGTAATGCCCAATTCGCGCAGGGCGTACGCGCGGTGACTTCCGTTGTTCAGGATCAGCCGTCCTTCCGCGTAGATGGCATTCAAAAAGTTGGAGCCGAAACCCACGGCCAGGCCGACAACTCCCACCAAATTGCCCGGATGCGGATAGCCTTGAATGTGCTCTCCCTCCAGCGGCATCACTCCAAGAAAACGAAGATCGTTGGAAGGAGACACAAACACGTATGTGCCGCTGTGCATGCGAGACCATTTCGCGGGCGGCAGTGCGCGCTGGTTGGGCAAGCAAAAACGGAAAATCTCCTCTTCGGTGAGTGATGGCTTCAGGTTTTGTTCCAGTCGACGGACGAAGGTCAGGTCAATGTGGTGCTGATAGACCACCAGTTCATTCAGGTTGACGTACGCCACTTCAGTGGGCACGGTGTTGAAGCTGTTTCGCACCAGCGGATTCTTCAGAAACTCCAGGAGCAGTTCGCTATCGGGGCTGACCGGCTCCATCGCGGGGTTATTCGCAATACCGGCTTCCTTTTTTTCCAACCTTCGCATGACGGCGTTGGCGGTTTGCCACTCTTCCGTGAGGTGTCCTGATCCTTCCGGATTCACGGCGCGGTCCTTGACAAAGCGAAGGAACTGCTTAAGGGTTGGCTGGCCGATTAAATAGAGGTATTCATCGGCGCCGGCTTGTGAAACAGCCGCGCCGGTCATCATCTGGGGTTCACTAAAAACCGATTCGCATTCGCTTTCGAGCGGCTTAGCGAGATTGTCATCGCCGTACGCGGATACTTCCTTCTTCATGAGGAATGCCCTCTCCTCTCCATATCACCACCACGACCAGAACTGGACCTTCACTGTGCGGGCCAGCCGGCGGTTTACGAGATCAATCAAGCGGCGCTGCCCACAGAAAATCTTCGCGTGCCCGGTCATGCCGGGTTTCAGCAACATCGACCCGTTATCAATCTCAGTTGTCACCAGGATCGTCTTTGGAGCGGAGTTGCTGCTAGGAGGAGTGGGCGTAGGCAAAAATGCGGTTTCTCCTGAAGAAGAAGGCGCGAACGCGCTCGTCGCGATCGAAGTCACTGCTCCGTTGAAAGTTTCATTGGGATAAGCGCGCACTTTGAGCACGACTTTTTGTCCCACTTTCACGTCCGGTATTTCGTTTTCCGGAACGGCAATTTCCACGGTAGTCTTTTTAAGTTCAAAGACCTTTGCGATCAAGGCGCCTTTCTGCACGACCTGGCCCACAAGCTCCTTCAATTCCAGCTCTGGCGTGGCCACAATGCCGTCCACGGGGCTGCGCACTTCAGCACGCTTGATCTGCCCCTCCAGGAAATGCTGTTGCGCTTGCAAGCTGGAGATCTGCGCCTTGGTCTGATCAATTTGCTCCGGCCGGGTTCCATTCAACAGCACCTTTAATTTGCCTTCGGCATCGGTCAGATCATCCCTGGAAGTTGCATAGAGGTCCTCTGCTGTGTCGAGTTCCAATCGAGCTACAAGATTGTTTTTGAAGAGCTCCTTGGTGGCGTCCAGCTTGACGCGCGCAAAGTTGAGGCTGTCTCTCGCCTTTACGACGGCGGTCTTTGCCACTGCGATTTCGTCCGCGGTGGGCCCGGCCACTTGCAGGCGAAGTTGCGCTTTCAATTGGTCAATCTGCCCCCCGGCTTGGTCTAGCGCCGCTTTGTTCTCGCGGATGGATAAACGAGCCACCAAATCACCTTTGTGCATGATAGAGCCTTCCGCCACGGCGATCTCATCCACAAGTCCATCAATCTCGGTCCTGACGTCCGCGTTGCGGACTGGCAGAATGTTCAGCGGGCCGGAGGCTTGCGCTTCCCATCGGACATAAAAAAGCGCCACGGCTCCCGAAGCCGCCAGAACCAACCAGACAATCCTGCGGACATAGCGGCCGCGCCTGCGGCTTTTCTTCTTTTCGGGCTTGGCGTGCCGCTCTGGCTTGGTCTCTTGTTCGTGCTTGCTCTGTTTGGGCTCGTCCTGAGCGGGTTGAACTGCGGGCAGGGGCTCCTCAAGTGCTGGAAGAGTTGAGTAACCGTTGCCTTCCCTAGTTACCTCGCGAGTGCCGTTTCCAGGCTGATGATCCGAGACTGAAGGCCTGCTCTGCATTGCGCGGATGCGGCGTCCGTACATCGCATCGAGAATAGAATCGATAGCTACATTCGAACCGTCGCTCTCGGAATAGACCTCGCTATTCGAGTCAAGGCCGTTTGATCCATTCCGGTAATCCTTGTCGTTGGCTATCACAGCCGTGTCCGTTGTTCGCTCGTTTTTCATGGTCACAGGTTGGCGTAGAGGAGCCGTCTCTCCGGTTGCATCGAGATATCCTTCGTTATTTGGCGAATCTGGCGCATCTGCCTCGTCGTCCTCCTCGTGAGTGTCAAAATCCATGTCGTCGAACGAACCCGCCGCGCCATTTGGATTGGCAAACATCCTTCGGAAGCGCCTGCGGAATTTCATAAACAGCAGCATCAGCGTTGCCAGCACGGCCGTTGGCGTGCGGCCCGCCACGAGTGTGCTTCCCGCGCCTGCGATGATGTACCCCAAAATGGAAAAAGAACCGGCCAGCGCAATCGTTCCGTACATCCAGAAAATGCGCCGCTCGCGCTTCGTCAACTTTTCAAAGTCTTTTTCATCGCCGAAACCAAATACGCGCTCGAGAAAGCCTCCAACTTGCCGGAAAGATCTTCTCCGCAAATTGGGCAGCTCCAGGTAATCGCTGAGCAAGTAATAGCCGTCGAGCTTGATGAGGGGATTGAAGTTCAGGAGCGTCTTGGCGCCGGAAGTGGCCATCACACTCAAGGCCACGAAATTAATCCAGGTTTCCGGCTCGGTCACTCGCCACGCAAAAACGGCCAATGACCAGAGAAATAGTTCAAAGTAGGGCCCCGCGAAACCTACCCAAAGGCGCTTGGATCTTTCGGGGAAGAGCCACGCATCGCTCACATTGCAGTAAAAAGCGGGCATCAAAAAGATCATCGCGAATCCCATTTCGTGGACTTCGCCGCCGAAATGCGTGCACGTCACTCCATGGCCAAATTCATGCGCCACAATCACCGCGAAGAGGATGAGCATGATCGCCGGAGCTGCCGAACTGTGGTAAAGCCGCGGCAGATCCTCCCGGAACTCCCTCCAATTCGCCGCCGTAATGGTTATGGCCAGCAGAATGGATATCGCCGACAGCGCCACAAAGGAACGCGAAAAAAGGCAATTCGTCCGCCGCGCCAGACTCTTTAGCAACTCGCATGGGTCGCACACCTGAACGCGGCAATACAATACCGTTCCGCGAAATCGTTTTGGCTTGCGCCGTTCGTCTTTCTTTACCGCATCTTCGGTTTCGAGCAAGCCATTCTTTTTGAGCGTTTGAACGAACGCGTGCAAGTCTTCAATAGGAAGCTCCGCGTCCAGCGCCGCTTCCGTTCTCTGGCGAATTGTTTCCAGCGGCGTTCGCCCGTCTAGCTGTTGCGCGATGAAGTACTCCGCGTGTTCCAGCCGGAAAAAACGGCGCGACGCCGGATGCTTGATGATGACGCAAGTCCCCTCAGCCGTATGCTCGTGGCGGTACGTTAGATCTGTCCGCAGTCTGGGAGGACACGAGATCATGACTTCCTTCGCATAAAGAGATATATTGGGGAAGGGAGGGAGTCGGATATCGTCCATCTCCCTCCTTTCACCTACTAGTGAATCGCCCACCAGGTGTTCAGCTTTCCACTGACTCCTGGTGGACGCCCTCAGCGTTTTTTTCCTGAGGCATGTTAATTACCCCTTGGAACCATGGCTGCCGCCCTTGGAACCATGGCTGCCGCCCTTGGAACCATGGCTGCCGCCCTTGGAACCATGGCTGCCGCCCTTGGAACCATGGCTGCCGCCCTTGGAACCATGGCTGCCGCCCTTGGAACCGTGGCTGCCGCCTTTCGAGCCGTGGCTGCCGCCTTTCGAGCCGTGGCTGCCACCACTATGGTGGCTGCCACCGCTGTGATGGCTGCCGCCGGTGCCGCCACCGCCGCCCCAGGGCGCGATGCGCTCTTCCAGCTTCTGCAGTTCGAGTCTCAGATGCTTCATTAGTTTTCACCTCCTTTCATTCGGGATGTAAAGCGCCTGGTTGCACGTCCCCTGTTCTGCCGGCGCCCTTCCGAAACACGGGATGAAATTCCCCCAGCAGGCATATGCGCACGTG
>QHYL01000123.1 GCA_003224105.1 Acidobacteriota bacterium
CGTGTCAATCAAAATGCGCCCCTGAATTTTGTGAATGCCTTTGGAGGCAACGTCCTTGGCAAGCTGCTTGATGACTGTCAGGGGATCTCCGGGCAGGGCCGCGCCTCCGTACGAGTGATCTTCATCCACGAAGGCGAGTGTGCCGTCCGGCTGGATGCGATTGGAGAGGTTGGGATCGCCGCTCGCAACTAGAATCAGGTCGCCCTTGAGCGTGCCGTGTTTGTCGACGGAGCCTGTGTGGTAAACGCGCGTATGAAAGCGGTAATCCGCGCCCAGCTTTGCGAGGACCGTCCCCTCGGTGAGAGTTTTCGTCGTGGAAGCGGGCACGAAGAGTTTGTCACCGTTCAACGCATAAACCACCTTGCCCGTGTCCAGCGAATAGAACTCGACGCCGAAGTTGGCGTGAGCGAACTCCGGACGGCTGACGACTTTCTGAATGCGCTTTGCGAGCGAGTTTTCTGATTGAGCCCGAGCGGAGCTGGCCCGGAATCCGCAGAAGAAAAAAAGAAACAACGCAGTGGCAATCGTGCGGCGTGTTTTGTCGTTCAAAATGAAGCCTCCGTTCGTAGTCAGGCCTGACTATGCTTAATTGGAATAGTCAGGCCTGACTACTTTGCAGGGGGCGCGTTTTTAGCGCATCTTCCCCTTGTCTCACGAACTGCAATCGCAAAGCGTTACCTCTGATGGATTGTGCCTGCCGCATCCAAGCCCAGCTTTTCAAATGGAACATTCAGAATCGGGTATTCCTTCCAATCTTTGTAATCGAAGTGCCACCACTCCGCCTCATACACAGTGAAGCCCTCGGATTCCATGGCGCGGCGCAGCAGGTCGCGGTGCCAGCGCTGGAGCGAAGTGCCGCCAGGGTAGTCCGGAAAAGAGCGCGGAGACATTTCATCATACGTGCCTGGCATCTCGATGGGCTTTCCAGTGGCCAGGTCGTAAAGCGTCAGGTCCACGGCGCAACCGCGATTGTGCCGCGAGCCTTGCGCGGGGTCGGCCACGAAGATTTTTCCTTCGGGTGGCGTCGCGTCCCAGAAGATTCTTGTCACGTACCAGGGGCGATACGCATCGTGAATGAGCAGGCCGTAGCCGAGCGGCTTGAGCTTTTGTTGCACGCGCAGAAGCGCTTCCGCGGCAGGCCGTTGAAGAAAGGCCCGCGCTTGCGAATAGACGGGCGTGCCCAGAAAGTCGTTCGACGTGGCGTAGCGAATGTCGAGATGAATGGACGCATCGAGCGGCGCCAGGTCAGCAAGGTCCGGCTTGCGAAAATTGCCGGTCTCCTTCGGCGGCGTTGCTGCCAGCGCCTCGCGCCTGAGCGTCTCTACAGAGCGAGAGGGAGTGACGTGGTAGGGGTGAGACGGATCTGAGCCAGCGTCAGTGCGACGATAACAGAAATTGAGATAACAGAACCCGGTAACATTGCCTGCCTCATCATGCAGCATACTGTAGACTGCTGTTGGCTGCCCTTCGGATGTGGGGAAGATATTTCCGTCGAACACGGAAATGGCTTGGTTTTTCGCCTTATCGTCACGCCAAAATAATTTCCCGTCTTGTTCGAGCAGTACAAAGGAGTGCTTGGAATCTTCATCCAAGTAAATGCCAACAAGCTGCTTCCATTCCGAGGGAGCATCTGGAGGCTTGGGTCCCGGAAGAAGCGTGGCAGGTGATTGCGCGCGCACTGCACAAGCCAACAGAGCAAAAATCAGCAGTGGCAAAACAGAGATTCTCTTTAGCGATAGTCGCAGTTCAGTCCTCACCCCAGGTGTCCCTTTCAGTCTTACAGAAGATCATCCGGCCGCGCCCCTCATCTCTTCGAGCTAGAAAACTGCGAAAAAGAACTGCGCGAACGGCTCACGGATTGTACCAGCGGAATCCCTTGCGCTGTTCCTCGGCAATTTGTTTCACGATGGTCAGCGTTTGCGAACGGTGATACTGCCCCACGGCGGCGAGCAGGGAGTTGAGCAGCGCGATCGGGGCGACATAAGACGCGCCGAACGAAGTCGTCTCGACTGAAGCGATAAAAATTTCGTTACATTCGCGCGAGAGCGGGGAGAGATACGTGTCTGCGATGCCCACGCAATACGCGCCATTCGCGCGAGCCTGCTCCGCGCCTTCAACGGTTTGCCGCAGCCCACGACGAAAGCTGATGGCAATCACCACATCCTGCTTATTGACGGAGCGCACCAGGTGCAGAATCCTGCCTGCCGACGTGGCTGCAAAAATCGGCAGCCCCAGCAAGCTGATTTGATACTCCAGGTAACCGGCGAGTTGCGCCGCCAAATCGGCGGCGAGGACGACGATACGCCGTGCTTCATGAAAACGCTTCGCGAGCGCCACAAGGCGTTGGGCATCCAAACTATTCTTGAGTCCTTGAAGATTCTTTAGGTCCTGTTCGAGTGACTCGACAACGTGAGCGGGCACGCTGGGATCGCGGCCACCGGACTGCATGGTGTCGAGCGAGGTGGCGAAGGCCAGAGAAAGTTCATGCAGGTGGCGTTGAAATTCGCGGTAGCTGCCAAAGCCAAGCCCGCGCACAATCCGCACGATGGTGGCTGGGTCGGTGCGCAGGCGCTTCGCCATGGCGCGCACGCTAAGCAACACGTATTCGCGGGGATGCTCGAGGATCGGGCGGATAATTTCCTGCCGCTTGACACTGAGTTGTTCGATGCGTTCGCCCAAATGCATCGAAGATGAAGGAGACGGGCCACTCTTGCGTTTCATCACGCGAGAGGATTGCTTAAATCACCCGCTGTGTCAACCAGTTGCTCTGCGGGGGCAGGGCTTCGCCGCTGAATCGCTCAGCGGTTATTTTTTGGTTGCGACGGCCTTAATCTCCAGCCCCGGCGCGACCACAGGTTGGAGGAACGGCATCATGGCGCGGAGTTTGGGGCCGAGTTGCTCGACGGGATGCTGCTGCTCGCGCTGGCGCGTGGCCAAGAAATTGGGGCAGCCTTTTTCGTTCTCTTCAATCCACTTTTTGGCAAAGGTGCCGTCGCGAATCTCCGCCAGAATGTTCTTCATTTCCTCGCGCGTTTGCTTGGTCACAACTCGCGGGCCTGAAACATAGTCGCCCTGCTCCGCCGTATCACTAACGGAATAGCGCATGTAGCTGAGCCCGCCGCGGTAAATCAGGTCCACGATCAGTTTCAATTCGTGCATGCACTCGAAGTACGCCACTTCCGGCTGATAACCTGCGGCAACGAGCGTCTCAAAGCCTGCTTTGATTAGCTCGCTCACGCCCCCGCACAACACGGCCTGTTCTCCGAACAGGTCCGTTTCCGTTTCTTCGGTAAAGGTGGTCTCCAAAACTCCCGCGCGCGTGCAGCCCAATCCCTTGGCATACGAGAGCGCCAATGCCTTGGCCGTCCCGCTGGCATCTTGCTCCACGGCGAGCAGCGCAGGCGTGCCGCCGCCTTCCGTGAAAACTTCACGCACGCGATGCCCTGGCGCTTTGGGAGCAATCATTGAAACATCAACCGTCTTTGGCGGCTTGATCGCGCCAAACCGAATGTTGAAGCCGTGCGCGAACATGAGCGTCTTCCCAGGTTTCAAATTCGGCTCGATGGCGTCGCGATAAAGCTTCGGTTGCTTGGTGTCCGGAGCGAGAATCATGATGACATCGGCCCAAGCCGCAGCCTCCGCCGGCGTATTAACGGTGAGTCCCTCTTTTTGGGCTTTAGCGCGCGAAGCGCTGGTTTCGGGGAGACCGACTCGGACTTGAACGCCGCTGTCGCGCAGGTTGAGCGAATGCGCGTGTCCCTGCGAGCCGTAGCCGATGATGGCCACCTTTTTCGCCTGGATGAGCGCGAGATCTGCGGAGTCGTCGTAGTAGAGATTAGCCATGGTGTCCTCTCATTTTCGTTGGTCATCGGGCCGGCACACCGCCAAATGTGTGCTGCAGGTGTGCGGGGTTATTTAGAGACGCTCGCACTCGCGTCAAGATTCTGAAAACGTTCTGCAAAAAAGTCGGCGACTACTTCACCTTTGTAATTTCGGGTTCGCTTGCCGAACTCTCAATGTCCAATAGCGGCGGCCGCAGCAAATCGTTGCCCCGCGTCATGGAGATGCGTCCTGTGCGCGCCATCTCCAGAACGCCAAATGGCCTAAGCACTTCGAGCAAGCCGTCAATCTTGTCCACCGTGCCGGAAACCTCAATAA
>QHYL01000125.1 GCA_003224105.1 Acidobacteriota bacterium
CAGCGCGCTCTTGATCACCTAGCACCACGGCCATCGCGTCCTGAAACTTCTCGCGAAAGCGCACGTCGAGCATGCAGGTGTCGAGCGGGCGTCCCCACATGCTCACGTCACACCAGCGGGGACGCGGAAAAGACCCCGTGGTTGTACTGGGGAGAATCAGATTGGCGGTAGCGGTGAACATGGCTTCCTCCAGACCCCGGAATTATACGTCCACCAATAACGCACGTGCCGGAATCTTCGACGCATTGGGCTAGGGCAATCAAGTCCTGTTCAACGGGAGCTGCGAAACGGTTGTTCCAGTCCATGGGATCAACGCCGTGCCTACGAGGCTCGCAGACTAGTGTGATGCTGGTTTTCCTGCCTGAAGGCTAGTAGATTCTGTCGGACGAGAAATAATGTGAAAACGGGAGTCCTGCCGTGAGCGCTTCATCAACTCCTTCTGTCGCAACAACTGTAGCCGGTTCGCCAGCGCGACCCCTGGCCGCGATTTTCTGGGGAGGGCTATTGGCGGGGATTTTCGACATCACGCAGGCCTTCATTGGCTTTGGTTTGTCGGGGGCGAAGCCTTATCGGATTCTGCAGCACATCGCGGGAGGAGTTTTTGGCGCGCGCTCGATGCAGATGGGATGGACTTCCGCGCTGCTGGGGCTTATGTTTCACTTCACCATCGCGTTCACGGCGGCTGCGGTCTATTACTTCGCCAGCCGGGTGTTGCGCGTGATGGTCGAATACGCGGTCGTGTGCGGCCTGATCTACGGCGAAATGGTGTTCCTGTTCATGTATTTCGTGGTGCTGCCGCTCACGCCGTTGGGACCAGCGCACTTTTCTATGGCTGCGTACATTACGGGGCCAATTGGCCACACGGTCTTGGTGGGGTTGCCAATCGCGCTGTCTGTGCGACGTTTTGGCAGGTGGTGTCGAACTGAAGGTTGACTGCCGACTGTCCGGACAAACGGGCTTGCTTCGATGCCGGCCGTCGGGCGCAGCGCGCTGCCATTGGTCGATAGTGGAGCTGACGTATTGTATGAGCGGGTCATTGTATAATCGCGGCTTACACAAGCTTACCTGGAGGAAACATGTCTGAGCCGAGCTATGAAGAATTGAAAGAGCGGGTCGCGGAACTGGAAAAGAAAGGCGCGGGCCGCCGCACGGGTTCCCTGGAATTCCGAGTGGGCGAAAAAGGCGGCGTCAGCGTCTATGGTCTCGGGCGCTTCCCCGTCACGCTGTACTACGAACAATGGATCCGGCTTCTGGATGCTTCTTCCGACCTGCGCAAATTCATGGAAGAAAACAAAGCGGAAGGGAAGCTGAAGCTCAAGGAAAAGTAGTCATTCGACGGAAGAGGGGCTCCGGGCGTCTGTGGGGTGACGCCCGGAACCTGGGCGAGTAACAGGCAGGACAAAAACGAATCTCCTATCCCCGAATTCCGCTTCTTACTTCGAAGATTGCGCCACGAGCAGGCAAATCCGGCGCAATTCCTCGTAAGTGAAAACGACCTTTTGCCCCTTGTCGTCGTTTTCGACGTGACCCAGGCCCGAAACGCGCGAATAGCGGCGCAGTTCGGATGGCGGCATACCGAGAAGGACTGCCGCGCGATACTCATCAACGTGATTAAGAATGTTTCCGCTCATGTGAAAGCCCAAGCCTTCGCACAAGGCCGATTGGCCTCGGCCACCTCTCTTCGGCAGCGATACAGAGCAAACGAGAAACCAAACCTACAATTGTGCTAAGTCCTTCTGTTTCAATGGGGAAGACTGCGCCGGGGAGTTTTAGGCTACAGAGTGTTTAAATTTTTGCACACTCCGTCCCCAGGGGTGACCATCTGTGGGTCATTGGTTTCCCGTGGCGCGCTGGTGCGTTTCTCCGTGTCTGGTTAGGGGAGCCAGGGAAGAGCGTTCAGGTCCACGTTGCCGCCGGAGAAGATAACCCCAAGTTTCGCCAGACGGCCATCCGGACGAGGCGGCAAAGTCAGCGATGCCACGACACTCGGTTTGAGAAGAGGCGCGAGAGCCACCGCGCTGGACGGCTCAATAATAATTTTCATGCGTTCCCAGACCAAGCGGGCTGTTGAAATAATCTCTTCTTCGGTAACCAGAAGAATCCGCTCGACGTGGCGTCGCAGAATGGCAAAGGTGCGCGGAGACAGGGAAGCGCGGAGGCCGTCGGCAATGGTGTCGCTGGAATCCTGGGATTGCAGCGTTCCGGTAGCCAGGGACCGGTAAGCGTCGTCGGCGCGGGCCGGTTCGCAGCCGATGATTCGAATGTCTCCTCGAATGGCCTTGGCTCCCAGGCAAGTACCGCTAAGCAAGCCTCCGCCGCTTACAGGCGCAAAGATAGCGTCGAGATCTGGCGTTTCTTCTAGGAATTCCTTGGCTGCCGTAGCTTGCCCGGCGATGATGCGGTCATCGTCGTAAGGATGAACAAGGTGAGCGCCAGTTTCTGCCTGTACACGGTCGCAGGTCTCTTTGCGGGAAGAGACCTTGGCCTCGCAAAACGTGATTTTGCCGCCGTAGGCTTCGATGGCTCGAATCTTCACCTTCGGCGCGTTCTTGGGCATGACGATGTAGGCTGGGACACCGCGCGAGGCCGCGGCGCAGGCTACCGCTGCGCCGTGGTTGCCGCTCGATTGGGTAACGATTCCGTGCCCAGCCTGCTCATTCGAAAGGGAAAGGACGGCGTTGGCGGCGCCGCGAATCTTGAACGAGCCAGTCTTCTGAAGGTTTTCGCATTTAAAGAAGAAGCTGGCCCCGGCCATGGAATCGAGCGAGGCGGAAGTCAGGATGGGCGTGTGGTGAATCCGTGGCGCGATGCGGGCGTGCGCTTCGGAAATGGCCTCCCAACTCGGGGCATGATAGGTGGTCGCTTCGAAAGCCGGCGCAGTAGTCATGATCTCCATTCTTGATGCTTAGCCGTTGGCAACGTAGGTTACCGATTGCCTTCTTTAGCGAGATCTCTAGCCCAATGAAAGAGGCATTATGGCATGCCTGGGCGCCAGCAGTAGGGGCGTGCAACGCGGCAGACAAGAGTACTGGTATTACTTGCCCAGCCCATCTTTGGTACTTGACCCCGCGTATCTCTCTGATACGCTTAGACTAACCTTCCTTTCGCGAGCCCTCGTCACACCCTACTCGCGTCCAGGGAGGACATCATGAGAGCCAGTGAGCGCCGACAGCTCGCACGGGTCAACCACCGGACGCCTTTGCGCTTCCGTGCGGTCGGGGTAGCCGCGGATAAGACCGAGCATTTCACTGAGGCGCTCAATGTTTCCCGTGGCGGGTTTTTCTTCGCGTCCTCGGCTCCTCTCCAGGTCGGCATGCCTATCGAGGCCACCATTCGAATGCCCTCGGAAGTAACCGGCAATGCCGCGCAGGAAATGCGGTGTACCGCTCGCGTTGTGCATGTCCGAAACGAGCCCTACGGGGACGGGCGCATCGGCTTCGGCGTCGAAATCGAAAAATATCAAACCGTGGCAGTCCAAGAACGCTGGATGAGCTGAAGGGAAGCTGCCAGTCCTTAGTTTCCAGTTCTTGATTCTCAGTAAACACTCCTAATTAGCCCTGTGGCCAGCCTTGTTCCATCTCAGTTTGGATTAATCTCGACGTAATCTAAAGCCGCCACCTCGCCGCCGTCGGGGATTCCTTCGATACGAATCTCGTCGCCATGCTGTAGCGTCACTCTTCCGATCTTGCGACGCGTCGAAGTGTCTCCTCCGAGTTTCGAGTTGGGAAGAGAGTCGTCGGCGACCCATTCGTCCAGCAAGCGGCCGCCTGCGAGTACGCGGAACCTGGCCTTGCCGTTGTTCTGATCGAAATACTGGACATTGACTTGGTAGGTGCCAAGGGTTCCGCTGAAATGAAAGGTTGCCGCGCAT
>QHYL01000124.1 GCA_003224105.1 Acidobacteriota bacterium
CTGAACCTCGCGATTGAACGCATCGACCATGAACTTTACCTCGGGGTGGTCCTTGCCGTAGGTGTTGGCCATAAAGTGAAACGTCGGCTCCTCAATTTGAATACAGCGGCAGCCGGCGTAGCGGAGGGCCATCAGCTCTTTGTTCATGGCCTCGGCCATGTCCCAGATCACTTCGCGCTTGTCTTTGTATTTGGGCGTGTGAATGTCAAGGAAAAGCGCCATCACTTGCGAGCAGCAAG
>QHYL01000126.1 GCA_003224105.1 Acidobacteriota bacterium
CGATCAGGCTAAGGACACGCCGCGCCTTTATCCAGGTCATGCAATCTCTTGATGGCCGCGGTATTGCGCCTTTCGGAAGCTACCAAGAGCAGGACGCGAGCCTGCTGGCAGTTTTGCGGCACGCCGTCACCTTTAATATAAAGTTCCGCTAGTTCCACGGCCGCTTTGCTGTTGCCCGCTTGCACCGCTCCCCACAATTGATTCGGGTTCATGCCAGACCCAGACTTTTTGTCCGTTGTAGAAGCGCTCGATGACGCCACCGATGGCTTCTGGGATGCCGAAGTTCCCGCCGAAGGCTTCTGGGCCTTGACCGGTGTCGTTTTAGGAGGTTCTTTTCGAATCTCTTTCCAATACGACGCTGGCAATTGACTTCTTGAAGTCAGGCTCGACGTCGTGCCTTTTCTTGGAAGAACTGGGTTGGAGTCGGAAAAGATTCCCGCAACGGGGTAGGCTGGCTTTGTGGTGGTTACAGCCGCGGGGTCAGAGGCAGGCGGTTGGGTTGCCGCGCTGTTTCTTAGCGCCGAGGAATCCGTCAGCGCGGGCTTGATTGTTTCGGCATGCGCGCGCGAATTCCAGAACTTCAGCGCGGGTAAAGTCACCAAGGCAGAAATGCCTATTCCAAGAAGGACTCCACAAAGGAGCTGACGTTTCTTGGCAGAAAGGTGACGCTGAAGGGGAACCAGTTCGATCAAGGATTCGATTCCACGGAAAGAGAATGACGAAGACTTCGCATCAAAGGAAGACTTTGCATCGACGGAAGGCATGCTTGGCGCAGCCCCGGTTTCCATGGGAAAGAGCGGCCGTTCCCTAACTAGTTTTGGAGTCTCGATTCCCAAGGCAGTAGTTCCTAATGCAGATGCAGTAGCTCCCAACGTAGCAGCGGGGGCGGGGTTTGGTTCCTCCGCGACCCTTTCTTCAAAGGAAGAGATTGGTTTGTACGCCCGCGCTTTGGAGACGAACATGGCGACGCGGTCCGGTTCGCTGGTCCTTACCAACGCGGAAGCGGACTGGATCGTACGAAACGGTTCGGGCTCCCCGACGGCTACAAGCTGAGGAACAAGCCCTTCCTCTTCCATTTCCAGCTCCGGAATCTCCTCTACAACTTCAACTTCTTCTTTGGGGGGCTCTTCCTTGCGCAGCCGCGAGACCCATTTCTGGATGAGTTCGCGGTTGGCCTGGGAAAGTTGCGTAAACCTCAAGCCTCCAATGGTCCGGGATAGATCAGTCCACGTTACTTCGCCCATGGCCTCAATGCGGTCTTTCAGGTTGA
This sequence comes from Acidobacteriota bacterium, assembly GCA_003224105.1. Taxonomy (GTDB): domain Bacteria; phylum Acidobacteriota; class Terriglobia; order Acidiferrales; family UBA7541; genus Acidiferrum. The sequence goes on from QHYL01000126.1 coordinate 1,271, forward strand.
AAGAAAACCAGAAATAGACCGGCAGGTTTCGGGGGACAGGCGTAACTGAGCTGAAACTCAGTCCTCCCTCCGAGATGTTCAAGACTTTCCCGACCTCATCCCGCTCAATCTGGATGAAGGCAATATCGTCCGGCACTTTCCTTAAGAATCGGCGACGGTTTTGATCCATAGGTTTTCAAGGACACTTTTTGGATTTTTTCGGAGCTATCTTTAAGAGCCGGGAGAGGTTAAAGATGTTCCGACCTAGCGGCCTGGGGTGGAGGCAGGCGCAGCTAGTAAGGCTAGGTATTTTCTCCCTTGATTAGACATTTGGCAACCAAAAAGGGTTTGATGGGGCGTAGGAAGTTTCCTACGATTCGAGATACTTTTGTGACAAAATCTCCCCGGTGAGTTTCTCCTTTTGTTTGCCCTCAGGGCCCCAAATCTCTACTTTTTTGTTCTTACCCCGTTTTTCGCGCAACTAAGAGTCCCATTTCGGGTTCATATCCTGGAAGCTTGGGAATGTCTGCTGGTCGTTGTTATCCTGGGGCCCCAACTAGCCCATCCCAGCCTTGACACTCCCGGGGTGGAGAATTCTATGGAAGCCGAGAAACTTCGTGTTGCTCGCGAAAAGATTACCCGTGTTTTCCGATATCTCGAGGCGCTGAACCAGCACCGCAATCCTCCCAAGCGCCAAATCAAGGAACAGCCCTGGCATCTCTGGTTGCATGACCTGCCCGTGCATCCCGCCGTCCGGCAAAGCGCGATCAAGTCGAACTCCACCAAAGCAAAGAGTGCCGACGGGCAAACGGAGGCGGCCGCCAACGCTAACTTTTCCTTCCGTGTTCAGCGGCCGCAGTTGACGCAACCTCCGGAGCCTCCCAACGAAATTGGTTCGTGGCTTGAGCCCGGCTGGGACGATCCTTCCAGTCTGGCGTGCGTCGTGGAGTCCCGCGAGGAGCCCCAGGGGAATGGCGCAACCTTGACGGTGCAGTTCTCTGCGGACCCAGCGCGGCTGGCCGCTCTTCGTCGCTGGGCGCCGCTCCGCGACGAATGGGCTCGCACAGAAAAGCCTGCGCGCCAGGCGATGCGCCTCTTCGAGACTTTTTATTCTCTCTACGGGCGCATCGACCGTGAAGCCGAGCGTGTCGAGCTTGTCCTGGGTGACGGCATCCTGAGCTGGCAGCGCCCGGAAGGCAGCATCTTTCACCCGATTGTCCTACAGCGTTTGCAGCTTCAGTTCGATGCTTCGGTTCCTGAATTCACTCTTTCGGAAGCGGAATATCCCGTCGAGCTTTATTCCGCTCTTTTCCAATCCATGGCTGACGTGGACGGTCGCGCCATCGGCCGCTGCCGTCAAGAAATCGAGCAAGGCAGCTTTCATCCTTTATATAACGGCGCCACTTCTAATTTCCTGAAGCGCATGGTCGTGCAGCTCTCGCCTCGTGGCGAATTCATTGAAGAAAGCGCGCCGCACGGTGAACAACTCGATCCCCGCATTGGCCGCGACCCGGTCATTTTCCTCCGTCCCCGCACGCTGGGTTACGCCGCCGCGATTGAAGGAATTCTTGCCGACCTTCGAACCCGCGAGGACCTGCCGTGGTCCCTCCTTAATATTGTTGGTGAAGAATCGCCGATTCCTGATTCCGAACCCGCCGAGGCGGAGACTTCCGAGAATCCCGTAACCGAAACCGGTGTAGACGTTTTGCTCAGCAAACCCGCCAACCCCGAACAGATTCGCATCGCGAAGCAATTGGAAGAACACGGAGGCGTCCTGGTTCAGGGCCCTCCGGGAACCGGCAAGACGCACACCATCGGAAATCTCATCGGCCATTTGCTGGCGCAGGGAAAGAGCGTTCTGGTCACCAGCCACACGACGAAGGCTCTGCGCATGGTGCGACATCATATTGTTTCAGAGCTGCGCCCGTTGTGCGTGAGCGTTCTCGAGAGCGACTTGGACAGCCGCAAGCAATTGGAAAGCGCCGTTGGCTCCATCGCAGAAAGGCTCTCCCGCGCCGACGCAAAAGCGCTGGAACTGGAAGCCAAAAAGTGTGAAGCCCAGCGCCACGACCTGCTGAAAAAATTGGAGGAGCTGCGCAATCAACTTTCGGAAGCGCGCGCCGACGAATATCGCGAAGTCGCTCTTGCAGGAAAACACTGGTCGCCAGCCGACGCCGCTCGTAAAGTCGCGCAGGAAAAAGAATTCTACGGCTGGGTCCCCGGGCCTGTTGCAGCCGTGGCGCCTCTGCCACTCTCTTCGCAAGAGCTGACCGATCTTTATCGCACAAACGTCTCGCTCTCGGCGGAAGACGAAGCCGCCCTCGCCGGCGCTCTTCCCGAAATGCACGATCTTCCGCGGCCGGAAGACTTCGATGCTTCGGTCAGCGAACGCAACCGCCTCCGCATGGAAGATTTGGATTTTCGCTCCGACCTTTGGCAATCGGACGTTCCCCTGGGCACGACGGACGAATTTGAATCGCTCATCGCGAACCTAACCCAGGCGGTCGAGCCCCTGTCGGGCAACGACAAGTGGAAGCTCGCTGCCGTTTACGCGGGAAAGTACGGGGGAGCGCATTGCCAGCCGTGGGAGCAACTGGTCACTCTCATTCGCAAGACTCATGAGGAAGCGGCGAACGCGCAAGAAACTCTGGTGAAGTATGGTCCGCAACTTCCCGAAGCTGCGGACCCGGAAGAGCTGCAGCGCATCGCCACGGAAATCCTCGGTCATCTTGAACAGGGGGGCAAACTTGGCTCTTTCTCGCTGCTCACGCACAAGGCTTGGAACCAATTTGTCGACACCGCAAAAGTGAACCGCTCGCGTCCGCGCACGCTCGATCATTTCCGCGCCCTGTACACCCTCGCGCACCTCGAAAACCTTCGCCGGCAACTTTCTGCGCGCTGGGACCGCCAAATGGCCCCGCTCGGCGCTCCGCCTTCGTCGCAGATGGGCGAGGAAGTGGAAAAAACGCTAATGCAATACTGTGATGCCATTGAAGATTGTCTAAACTGGCATGAATCCACATGGCTGCCTCTCCAGCAACAACTCACG
>QHYL01000127.1 GCA_003224105.1 Acidobacteriota bacterium
TGGCAAAAATCGCGCGCCCTGCCGCGCTCGCGGCATTGATCCGTTCGACTGTTTCCCGGGGAATCTGGTAAGACTCGGAATGCATTACATGCTCTTCCAGCGTTTCCCCGTGAACTGGCTGAAACGTGCCAAGACCCACATTCAGCGTTAGCTCGCAAATCTCCGCTCCCCGCGCGCGTATTCGTTTCAATATTTCCTGGGAAAAATGAAGACCCGCGGTGGGGGCAGCAATCGCGCCCGGATTCCTGGCAAACACGGTTTGATAGCGTTCGCGATCCGCCGATTCGTCTGCGCGTTCGATGTACGGAGGCAGCGGCACGTGGCCAAGCCGCTCCACGTGCTCGTTCATGGTTCTTTGGTCATGAGAAGCGAACCGCAGCGTCCGTAGGCCGAATTCCCCTCGCGCGGTTATTTCCGCTTCCAATTCCCCTTCGCCAAAAAGAATGCGCTCCCCGAGCTGCATCTTTCGTCCCGGCCGCACCAGCGCCTCCCACGAGTCGCCTTCGACTTGGCGCGTCAGCAGGATCTCGACCTTGCCCGTTAGGTGCTCTGCCCGCGTGGAGCGCGAAGGCTTCTGCGAGCGCACGCCCGCGCGCCGTCCAAAGAGTCGCGCTGGAATCACTCGCGCGTTGTTCAGAACGAGCAACTCGTTGCCCGCAAGAAGGTCAGGGAACTCTGCAAATTGCCGATCCTCGAAGGCACCCGAGGAGCGATTTAAGAGCAGGAGGCGTGAGGCGTCGCGGCGGTCCAGGGGCCGCTGCGCGATTTGCTCCGGTGGCAGGTGATAGTCAAGCTCGTCCAGGCGCATGAGCAGCCGTAGTCTAGCAGGAACCTCCCGCGTACCCCTCCTTCCCGAGATTGGTCATGACCTGCCATAGTGGTGAAAAGCTCGGAATCTATGAGCAGCTTTGTACTGCAGAGTAGTTTGCACGGACAACTAGCTTGTGGCGCAAGCTAGTTTGCGGCTTTCCCTTCGCTTGCTGCGAGCAAAGCGGCTCTAAGAGCAACCCCTCCAATTCGTCACCGCAACCCAAGATAAGTATTCCGTATCTTATTGATATTTATGGCTTTTAATCAATACTAGGTCAGCTTCGAATTTTTGCTTGACAACACTACGCTAATGTTTTATGATGTTCCTACAATCACCTATGGAGGTGCTTACAACTATGAGAACGATAGCCCGATGGGAACCCTTTCGCGGCGTCACCACCCTGCAGGACCAGATCAATCGCCTGTTCAACGATGCTTTTGAACGAACCGGCGAGCAGTCCAACCTCAGCGCCTGGGCGCCAGCCGTCGACATCTACGAGACCGAACACGAACTCGTGGTGAAGGCGGATCTCCCCGAGGTTGATCCCAAGGACCTCGACATCCGCGTGGAGAACAATCTGCTCACGATTCGCGGTGAACGCAAGTTTGAGAAGAAAGTGAACGAAGAGAACTACCTGCGCGTGGAGCGCTCGTTTGGTTCCTTTGCTCGCAGTTTCACGCTTGCGAATACCGTGAATACGGACGCCATCAAGGCCGATTATCAGAACGGCGTGCTGACGCTGACGATTCCCAAGCGCGAGGAAGCGAAGCCGAAGCAGGTCAAGGTAAACGTGAACGCTCCGGCCGTGGCCGCGGCTGCCTCCGGCAGGTAAGGGGAGGCGGCGAAAAGGCTGCAATGAGAGATGTAAGCTGCAAGAATAGGGGCTGGCGGTCCGCCAGCCCTTTTTTGCAACCGACATAGAGAGGGACAGAATTGAGATCGAGGGTCCTATGTTGCGATTTGAAAAAATGACGGTAAAGGCTCAGGAGGCCGTGCAAAGCGCCCAGGAAGCGGCTGCACAGCATGAGAATCAGCAGATTGAGCCGATTCACCTGCTCGCGGCACTGGTGGCGCAGGCCGATGGCGTGGTGCCTCCCCTGCTCGCCCGTCTTGGTATTCGTACCGAGGCCCTCACTCAGGAGATTGAACGCGAGCTCGGACGCTTGCCGAAAGTGCAGGGGTTCGCCCAACAGCACATGGGCCGCTCGCTGAACGATGTCCTCGAGCAGGCATTCAAAGAAGCGGATAGTTTCAAGGATGAATTTGTTTCCACAGAACACTTGTTTCTGGCGATTGCCAAGCGCGACCGCGATCCTGCCGGCCAATTGCTAAAGCGACAGGGAGCTTCGCATGAGGCGATTTTGCAGGCCCTGGCAGGAGTGCGAGGCAACCAGCGCGTGACATCTCAGAATCCCGAGGCCACCTACGCATCTCTCGAAAAATATGCGCGCGACCTGACCGAATTGGCGCGAAAGCAGAAACTCGATCCGGTGATTGGCCGCGACGAAGAGATTCGCCGCGTGATGCAGATTCTGGCGCGGCGCACAAAAAACAACCCTGTATTGATTGGCGAACCTGGCGTCGGCAAGACGGCCATCGTCGAAGGCCTGGCCCAGCGCATTGTTTCCGGAGACGTGCCGGATGTGCTCAAAACAAAGCGCATTGTGGCCCTGGACCTTGCCGCACTCGTGGCAGGAGCGAAATTCCGCGGCGAATTTGAAGACCGTTTGAAGGCGGTTCTCAAAGAAATCACCGAAGCCGAAGGGCAAATCATTCTTTTTATCGATGAGCTGCATACGCTGGTTGGCGCCGGTGCCGCCGAGGGAGCAATGGATGCTTCCAACATGCTCAAGCCGGCGCTGGCCCGCGGCGAACTGCGCGCCATTGGCGCTACCACGCTCAACGAGTACAAAAAACATATCGAAAAGGATCCCGCGCTCGAACGCCGCTTCCAGCCCGTGCTGATCCCGGAACCTACTGTGGAAGACACCATTGCGATTCTTCGCGGCTTGAAGGAACGCTATGAAGTGCATCATGGCGTGCGCATCAAGGACTCCGCCATCATCGCCGCTGCAACGCTGTCCAACCGCTATATTTCGGACCGCTTCCTGCCAGACAAAGCCATCGACCTAATCGATGAATCTGCAGCCAGCCTGCGCATGCAAATTGATTCTTTGCCCGTGGAGATTGACGAAATCGAACGCCGCATCCTGCAACTTGAAATCGAGCGCCAGGCGCTGCTGAAAGAATCCGACGCGCACTCCAAGGAGCGGCGGGCGCAGATTGAGAAGGAGCTTGCCAAGCTGAAAGAAGAAGCAAGCGTGAAGAAGGCGCGCTGGCAAAACGAGAAGGAAGCCATTGGCAAAATTCGCAAGCTCAAGGAGCAGATCGAGCAGCTCAAGGCGGAGGCGGAGCGGTACGAACGCGCCGGCGAACTCGCCAAAGTCGCGGAAATCCGGTACGGCAAAATCGCGGTCGCGGAGCGTGAACTCAAACAAGCTCAGGAACGATTTGCTTCGGTCCAAAAAGACGCTCCCATGCTGAAGGAAGAGGTCGACGAGGAAGATATCGCCAAGCTCGTCAGCAAGTGGACGGGAATACCAGCCGGCCGCTTGCTTGAGGGCGAAGCGCAAAAGCTTGTGCACATGGAGGAGCGCCTACGCCAGCGCGTTGTCGGTCAAGACGAGGCCCTTGCGCGCGTGGCCAACGCCGTGCGCCGCAGCCGCGCCGGACTTTCCGACGCCAAGCGCCCCATCGGCTCCTTCATTTTTCTTGGGCCTACCGGCGTAGGAAAGACGGAACTGGCGCGCGCGCTCGCGGAATTTCTCTTTGACGATGAAAAGCTGATGATTCGCATTGATATGAGCGAGTACATGGAAAAACACAGCGTTTCGCGGCTCATCGGCGCGCCTCCAGGCTACGTCGGCTACGAAGAGGGCGGACAGCTTACCGAACAGGTCCGGCGTCATTTGTATTCCGTCATACTTTTTGACGAAATCGAGAAAGCGCACCCGGACGTGTTCAACGTTTTGTTGCAGATTTTAGAGGACGGCCGCCTGACGGACGGCAAGGGCCGCACCGTGGATTTCCGGAACACCGTTTTGGTGATGACGAGCAACGTTGGCTCCGCAGCCATTTCCGAATTGGCAGGC
>QHYL01000315.1 GCA_003224105.1 Acidobacteriota bacterium
TTTGAAGGGCAGGTAGATGATTGAGTGGGGAAATCGCCCTGCATTTTCATTTGCGCGGGATGGCCAGCGAGGTTAGTTCCCGCAAGGCCCATCGCAACTCACCCACTTATCGGAGCCGACAATCGTGTCGTTCTCCGCTGCGCTTTTGACGAACTTGGCTTGCAATCCAGACTTCGAACCAGTGCATGAATCGTCGCTGACAATGCGCTTGGTCTTGCCATCCACAGAAACGGAAACCGAGACACTCCCCGAGTCGAAGCACCACGCGAAAGCCCTATCTTCAAGACTGGAAAAGCGGGCGCGATCCAGGCTTTGCAACAACTGGACGACGCGTTTTTGGCAAACAGCACTCACCTGCGAGCCTTGGACTTGGGATGGCTGAAGTCGTAGCTCTTGCTCGGGAGCCAGATGTAAAGCAAGGCTGCAACCGACGTGACGGAGGTTATCAAGATCCACTTGCCGGCCCTTCCGAGATGACCAGGATGACCAGTCTCCACGGCATGGAAGTCGAGACTCTTGAGATAATGCAGCCATAGAATTCCCGATAGCGGAAACGCCAGAACAAGCAAATACGGTGCATATAGTCGCTGCGTGGAGACCCAAACTTCCGGCCATACGACCAGAACCCAAAACGCATAGTGAAAGAAGAGGAGAATGCGGCTGGTCCAAGCGGTAATAGGCCGCTTTCGGTATATTGCGAAGAGGATGCCGAAGCAGAAAATCTCAGCTACAAAAACAATGGCCGGCGCACTCTGCCAGAATGTGTAGTGTCTCACCGAGAACGGTGCGGACGCCCAATTCCAAGTCAACTTCGAAATGTACAAGTAGCACGCGGGCGTTGTGAAGAACGCGGTCAAGCCTGCGATGCGGCTGAGTATCAGTTGATATGACGATGTTCCAGCAATGAGCCGGAGGAGCAATAAGACAAGGGAGGCAACACCGAGAGTGCTAACTAGGAATAGGAGTTCGTCCCCAACCTGACTCCATCGTGATCGGAGCTCCCGTGCGAGTGCGCTAGTGGATACGGAGTTGGCGGAAGGGAGATGCAGAAGGTCGTTAATCCTGAAGGCGCTACGAAGAAAGTAATAGGTCGAGTCATTCGCCAATGTCGTTGAGGCTTGGTTCATGGAAATGTAAACGAGCAATGCGTACACGAACGCAGAGGCGATGTTTAGAGAAAAGATGAATTCGTGCAGCGTGCGGATGCTGTCCCTTGGTGCCGCAGGGGTTCTTTGGATTGGCTGCTTCTGTATTTCTGGCTGATCCATGGAACTAAGAGTACTCCAAACCCCGAGGAAGCCTCGTTGCCTCGTGGTGGGGTAGGGCAAATCGATGTGAATATCTATGGTTAGACACCGGTTCTTTGTTTGAGTTTCCAGCTTGCAGGAATGCCCTCAAATCAGCCAAAGTCCGATTCGATACGGTTCTGGCTTCCGGGGCGCGCTGGTGGCGCAAGTTGTCGCCTGCGAATGGCGGCCAAAATGGCGGAAGACAATTTGGCTCTTGCTGCAGGCCAATTCCTGGTAAAATTGGCTCAAGGTGAGAGACAATGCTGCCACTTCATCTCCAGCCACAAAGCCATGTCCCTCTGTATGTGCAACTTCGCGATCAATTGCGCGCCCTGGTGCATGCAGGTGATTTGCGTCCGGGCGACCGCATCCCGGCGAGCCGCGAACTGGCGACCATGCTGGGCGTGCACCGCACCACGGTGGCGAATGCGTACGCCGCTGTTTGCCGATGAGCGCGGCGAAGAAGCGCTGAGCCGGCTGACGGCTGGCGTGCCGGAAAGCGCATTGTCTTTCGTCATGGCGTGTCCGGCGCCGGAATTTTTCCCGATTGACGAGCTACAGATTTGCGTGAACGCCGTGCTGCGCCGCGAAGCCACGGAAGTCCTGGCGCTTGGTCCCTCGGACGGCTATCCGCCGTTGAAGGCGGCATTGTTGGAATTGCTGCGTCACGAGGGGATTACAGCGAAAGATGAAAACCTGCTCATCACCGATGGGTGCCAGCAATCGTTTGACTTAATCAGCAAAGCGTTTGTGCGGCCGGGTGACTCGGTCATCATGGAAAACCCAACGTATCCGGGTGCGTTGGCCATTTTTCATGGGGGGCGGGCGCGCTGCCTGGCGGTCCCGATGCGCACGCATGCGGAACCGGGAACGACCCTGGGACTTGACCTGGAAGCGCTGGAAGCCACGCTCGCGGCGAACCGCGTGAAGCTGATCTTGCTGACTCCCGATTTCCAGAACCCGACGGGCGTGTCTATGCCGCTGGCTTCGCGCCGCAAATTGCTGGAGCTGGCGGGGCGTTACCAGGTGCCGGTGGTGGAGGACCATATTTATGCGCGCCTGCATGCGCGGGAAGAACGCGTTCCGTCGCTGAAGCAGTTGGACCGTTCGAATCTTGTGATTCACATTGATAGTTTCGCGAAGGTGGCCTTCCCCGGATTGCGCGTGGGATGGATTGTTGCGCCAGCGCAAGCGATCGAGCGGCTGCGCGTGGTGAAGCAGACCACGGACCTGCATACGGACCAACTGGCGCAAGCAACGCTGGCGGAATTTTTGCGGCGCGGGCTTTTCAGCAAACACCTGGCTAAGATGCGCAAGGTATATGCCTCGCGACTAGCGGCGGTGGATGAAGCTTTGCACAAATATATGCCGGAAGGCACGCGCTGGATGCGGCCGGAAGGCGGGATGTGTTTGTGGCTGGAGCTGCCGCCGGGATTCGATGCAAGCGAGCTGCTGATTCACGTGAAAGAGCGAGGCGTGCTGTTCGCGCCAGGGCGTTACTTCTACGCGCAAAGCCCGTTGCCCAATACGCTGCGACTCGCGTTTTCCAGCCTCGACGAAAAGCAGGTTACGCGCGGCGTGGCCACTTTGGCGGAAATGCTGAAAGTGGAGATGCGGAAGCGGCAGCGCGGCGTGCGGAGAGCGGAGCGGAGCCGCGTGGCGCTGGTATGAAAGGAGAATTCTTAGTGTTTAGTTCTAAGTTGTAAGTAAAGAAGGGGTTTGGTAGAGAGGATGGTTTTCAAGGGCGAAAGTGGGAAACTTTCAATAAGAGCAATAAGAGAAGGAATCGCGATAACGACCCGTCTCCCAATTTCGGACCTCCTTGACTTAGGACTTACACTTTATGACTAAGAGCTTTTGGCGAGGTTTGAGGATGAGAAAAGTTGGCTGACACGATCAGGCTGGAGCCGAATCCTGCGAACAAATGCTTTGGCTGCGGCGGAGACAACGCCGGCGGAATGAAGCTCACGTTCGAGCAGGACAACGCGAATCGAAAAATCGTGGGGCGTTTCGTGCTGGGCGAGCGGTATCAAGGCGGCGCGGGCTTTGCGCACGGCGGAATCATCGCGCTGCTGCTGGATGAGGCCATGGGTAAAGTTTGCCGGTTCCGGGAAGTTCGCGCGGTGACGGCGGAGTTGAGCGTGGAATACTTGAAACCCGTGGCCGTGGATAAAGAGATTGTAGTGGAGGGGCGCGAGGCGGAGATGAATGGAAGAAACGTTTTCATGAGCGGCGAGATTCGAAGCGAGAATGGAGATGTGCTGGCGCGAGGGAAAGGGCGGTTTGTAGTGATTAAACCGCGATAACGGGATTTTGGGAATAGCGAAATTCCAAAGTTTTAAGAGGGAAAGGAGAAGCAAGATGGAAGTGAAAAAGCCAAATGGCAGCGGCAACGGCAATAAAGGCTCGAACGAATGGCGTGTCAAAGTCGGGCTCGCCGAAATGCTCAAAGGCGGCGTGATCATGGACGTCACGAACGCGGAACAGGCGAAAATCGCCGAAAACGCCGGGGCCTGCGCGGTGATGGCGCTGGAGCGCGTGCCGTCGGACATCCGCAAAGAAGGCGGGGTGGCGCGCATGGCGTCCATCAAAGTGATTCGCGAAATCATGAAGACCGTGACGATTCCGGTGATGGCCAAAGTGCGCATCGGCCATTTTGCGGAAGCAGAGGTCTTGCAAGCACTGGAAGTGGATTTTATCGACGAGAGCGAAGTGCTGACGCCGGCGGATGAAGAGAACCACGTCTGGAAACACGATTACCGTGTGCCGTTCGTTTGCGGCGCGCGCAACCTGGGCGAAGCGCTGCGGCGCATCGCGGAAGGCGCGGCAATGATTCGAACCAAGGGTGAAGCGGGTTCGGGTAACGTCGTGGAGGCGGTGCGGCACATGCGCGCGATCGTGAGCCAAATGAAGAAGCTCACAACGATGCGCGACGACGAATTGATGCATGAAGCGAAAGAGTTGGGCGCGCCGCTGGATCTGGTCAGGCAAATCGCGAAGACCGGGAAGCTGCCGGTGCCGAATTTTTCGGCGGGTGGAATCGCCACGCCGGCGGACGCTGCATTGGTGCGCAGGCTGGGGGCGGAGGCGGTGTTCGTTGGGTCAGGAATTTTCAAATCCAGCGATCCCGAAGCGCGCGCGAAAGCAGTGGTGAAAGCGACAACGCATTTTGAAGATGCGAAAGCGGTGCTCGAAGCGCACGAAGAACTGGGCGAAGCGATGCGCGGGCTCGACGTGCGGCAGATGGAAGAAAAGGACCTGCTTTCCACGCGCGGATCGTGAGAGAAAGTCTTAAGTCATAAGTGGCAAGTTCAAAGGCTCCAGCCATCCTATATTTCTTTTTGGGCTTTCATTGAACTTAAAACTTATGACTTCTACGCGGGCGGACCCAACGGGGATAGCTGAGATTCATGCCGGAGCGAAAAGAAGTGAAGATTGGAATTCTTGCAGTGCAGGGAGATTTTGGGGCGCACGCGGCGATGCTGGAGCAGCTCGGCGCGAAGACAGCCGAAGTGCGCACTCCTGCCGACCTTGAAGACTGCGACGGACTGATTCTTCCAGGCGGCGAAAGCACGACGCAGCTAAAGTTCCTCCAGGAAGAAGGCTTGGCTGACAAAATTGTGAAGTTCGCCAAACGTGGCGGAGCCATTTTTGGAACATGCGCGGGCGCGATTTTGCTGGCCAAAGATGTGAAGCATCCGCAGCAGGATTCGCTGAATCTCATGGACATGACCGTCGTTCGAAACGCGTATGGGCGGCAGATCGCGAGCGACGTGGTGAGCGGCCCGACCACGCTCAAGAACGAGCCGCTCGAAATGGTATTTATTCGCGGGCCGGTGATTGAGCGCGCGGGGCCGGGCGTGAAAGTCCTGGCCAAATACGCGGGAAAGCCCGCGCTAGTGCAGCGGGAAAACATCATGGCGGCGACGTTCCATCCCGAACTGACCGACGACACGACGGTGCACGAGTATTTTCTGCGCCTTGCCGGTACCGGAGCCAAGCAGCCTGCGAACGGCGTAAAATCCTCTTCGTGAGAAAAGAGAAAACCCAGACACCGGCGGCGCCCCGCTCGATCCGCACGCGAGTACTGTTTGTGTGCGTCGGCAATGCATGCCGAAGTCCAATGGCGGAAGCAATCGCGCGCTACGATGCGGCCGATGTGATGGAAGTGTCCAGCGCAGGATTATATCCTCTGGGGTACATCGCCGATCTGACGAAGCAAACGCTCACGAAAAACGGCTATTCCGCCAACGGGCTAACGTCCGATCTCCTTACGCGAGAAGCGACGGCGAGCGCAGACCTGATCATCAACATGACGGGGAGGCCGCGCGAGCACATTTTTCGTGGCCAGGAAAACGTGGAAGACTGGCTTGTGGAGGACCCTTATGGCGAAGATCCTGAAACATATCAACGTGTTTTCGAGGGAATCCGGCGAAGGGTGAATCAACTGGCGATGAGCATGCGCGAGAAACGGGTGAGCCAGAAAGCAACAAGATAGGAGCGTCGTTGCGGCGAGACAAAACCAGCGTATCGCAAGAAGACTACCTGAAGGCGATTTGGGAGATGCTGGAGGACAACCAGACGCCCATCAGCGCGCGTCTTGCAGAGGAGTTGCAGGTGACTCCTCCGGCGGTGACAGCGGCGCTGAAGCGCATGACGCGCGACGGGCACGTAAGCGTGGACCGCAAGGGACAGATCGTCCTCACGCTGAAGGGGAGAAAGCTTGCCGAGCACCTTGCGCTACGCCATCAACTTGCGGAAATGCTGCTGACGGACGTCATCGGGCTTTCCTGGGCCAAAGCGCATGATGAAGCCGAGCGATTGGAGCATGCCATCTCGCCGGAAGTGGAAGCGCTGCTGATTAAGCGCTTTGGGGATAAGAAAAGCTGCCCGCATGGCGTGCCAATGCGCGGGGGAATCGCGACTTTACGCAAGCAAGGCGCCGTGCTGCTCTCGGATTTGCGCGGAAAGGACTCCGGCGAGATTCTGTGCGTGTACGAAAAGGACGCCGATTTTTTGGAATTCCTGGAAGGGCTGCATTTGCGGCCATCCACGACGGTTGACGTAGTGAAACGCGAGTACGATGAGACCATGACTCTGCGCGTAGATGGAAGAACAGTGCACCTTGGCAAACCCGCCACGAGCCGCATCTGGGTGAAGAAACTCACTTAAGCCGTAACTAAGCGAAAATAGAGCTAACTTCCTGAGGTCTGGCCACATTTTTCGCGAGAAGGTGAACGTGCCTTGCTCGTGCATCTTGCGAGCCGCCCCAAGAAAAGCGGCAGAGAGGTGCGATGCGTGGTCAGCCGGCGATTACTCCGTTCGGCTGAGCGTTGAAGGGATGCCAAAGGTTCCATCGACCACCTCGACGAAGTTTCTTTCCTCGCGAAGGATGAGGCGCTTGGTTTGCGCCATCTCAAGATTCTCGCGCGCTTCTTTGTCGGACTTCAAACGCGCCTTGTAACGTTCATAAGAGGCGAGAGTATCGAAGGCGATAAGCCCCCAGGCCACGTCATTCGTTCCTTCGTAGGGAAGAAAGTATCCGACAAGATGTCCCCCACAGCGGGGAATGATGCGGCCCCAGTTTTCGGCGTACTTTTTGAAGGCTTCACGCTGGAATGGATCGATTTGATAGCGAATGACGCAGGTGATGGTCATCGATGTTCTCCCGGTTTCGAATGAGGCCGGAGGCACGCCAGCGCGCAAAGCTATACCTGTCGCCGAGAGGACTCGTAGAGCTTCGCGACGCGTAATTGTTTGGGGCGAGCGTGCCGTCCGTTTCATTTCCGGAATTATCGCGGTTGCCGAACATCTATACTTCGTTTAGCATCAAAGCATGAATGTTGAGACAACAGATGCCGCAGCTTCCTCCATTGCCGCGGCGATCGGTGAACCGGCACGGGCGCGCATGCTCTACTGCCTGGCGGACGGACGCGCGCGGACCAGCACAGAACTCGCGATTGTGGCTGACGTAAGCCCGTCCACGGCCAGCGTGCACCTGCAGAGGTTAATGACCAGGCGATTGGTAAAAGTGTTCGCGCAGGGGAAGCATCGTTACTACAGCCTGGAAGGGGCGAACGTTGCGGCCGTGTTGGAAGCGCTGAGCGTTCTTGCCGGCGGAACGCGAAACACGTTCGTCCCCAATACCCCGGGCCCGTTGCGCGCCGCGCGGACTTGTTACGATCATATCGCCGGCTCGCTAGGCGTTGCGCTTCACGACCGCGTCCGGGCCATGGGATGGCTCGCGGAAGATTCGAAGGACGGTAGTTCCTATGACCTCACGCCGCGCGGAGCAAAAGGCCTGGACGCACTTGGAGTGGACGTCAATGCGGCGCGCAGGTTGCGTCGGCGTTTTGCGTTCGCGTGTGTGGATTGGAGCGAGCGGAGGCCGCACCTTGGGGGCGCTGTCGGCGCGGCATTGTTGAAAGTCGCGATAAAAAGAAAATGGGTGACACAGGATCTGGACAGCAGGATCCTGAGCGTGACCGCGTTTGGCCGGCGGGAGATGCTCGCTCGATTCGGCCTTCAGATTTAAGGCTCCTTCCCAAGTTGTGCCCGACTCATCGAATCCAGACTGACTCGTTCGTCTCCAGTTGCTGATTCGACATATCTTTGGAACGTACTTCTCGGAAGATTGCGGAGGAATGTTACATTTTGATTGGTCCCCAGCGGGGAATAGAGTGCCCCTTCACTCGCGGCGAATTGGGACAGGATTGCCTGTTTGCTTGCACAGGATGGGAATGCGCTCATGGTCAAGCTTCGCGAGAAAAGTCCGCGCCGTCCACGTCAGACTAAGGCAGATTCCCGCCAAGCCCTAAACGGGGACCTGTCCCGCCTTGTGGCAGAACTTCGCCAAAGTAACGAAAGATATGTGCGCATGATCCAGTCTAGTCCGGACGCTATCACTCTGCGTACGCTCCCTGAGCGCCGCTACCTGGAGGTCAACGAGGGTTTTTGCCGCATGACGGGCTACACGGCCGAAGAAGTCATCGGCAAAACCTCCGCCGAA
Source organism: Acidobacteriota bacterium (assembly GCA_003224105.1). GTDB lineage: Bacteria > Acidobacteriota > Terriglobia > Acidiferrales > UBA7541 > Acidiferrum. Next base: position 8,299 of record QHYL01000315.1, read on the forward strand.
CTCAACGTCTGGGCCGACCCCGATCAGCGCGGCGCCACACTGCAGAAGGTCTTGCGCGAGGGTGAGGTGCATGAAGAAGAATTTCGATTTCGCACGAAGTCCGGGGAAATTCGCTTCGGCCAGCTCGCTGCGGTCAGGGTCGCCGTCGGCAATCAACAATGCATGCTGTCGGTAAGCCGCGATATCACTGAAAAAAGGCGCGCGGAAGAAGAACTTCGCCGTTCGGAAGGCAACTTCCGTTCTCTCGTTCACGATGCTCCCTTTGGAATCCTTCAGGTCACTCTCGAAGGCTGCATTCTTCAAGCTAATCCTGCGCTCGTGAACATGCTGGGATATGAATCTGAAGAGGAAGTTTGCAAGCTCAATATCGAGCGGGATGTCTATCACGATCCAAAGCAGCGCCGGCGTCTTATCGAGGAGCACTCACAGAAAAAGGACTTTCACAGCGTGGAGGTCCAATGGAGGCGCAAGGACGGCAAAATCATTACGACCCTGCTCAATGGGCGCCGTGTTGGGGCGTCTGACCACGCGCCAGCCTACTATGAGGTATTTGCTGAAGACATCACTCAGCGCCGCATCCTCGAGCGCCAGCTCTTCCAATCGCAAAAGATGGAGGCAATCGGCCGGCTGGCCGGAGGAATCGCGCACGACTTCAACAACCTGCTCGGTGTCGTTCTTGGCCACACGGAGATTCTCGAGGAGTCTGCTGGGCGAGACCGGCGGCTCCAGAGAAGCGTCGAAGCCATCCAGAGCGCCACACAGCGCGCCGCGGCCCTCACCAAGCAGCTTCTTGCCTTTAGCCGGAAGCAAATGGTCGAGCCCAGGGTTCTTGACCTCAACGTGGCGGTCCGCGAAATCGAAAAACTACTCCGCCGCGTGATCGGAGAAGACATCCAACTGATCATCCGTGTACAACCCGGTGCGAGCACCATTCTGATTGATCCCGGCCAGATCGACCAGATTCTCATGAACCTCGTGGTGAACGCGCGGGACGCCATGCCTAACGGCGGGAAATTGATTCTCGAAACATCATCCGTAACTCTTGACGATTCGTATGTCGGCCAGCACTTGGGCGCCGCCGCGGGACCGTTTGTCCTTCTCAGCATTAGCGACACCGGTTGCGGCATGGATCAAGAAACTCTGTCGCACATCTTCGAGCCCTTTTTCACCACGAAGGAAAAAGGGAAGGGTACGGGCCTCGGACTTTCGACCGTATATGGAATCGTCAAACAATGCGGCGGCTATGTCATGGCCTACAGCGAATCGGGCCGCGGCTCGACTTTCAAAGTTTACCTTCCTTATGCTAGCGGAATTCCCGAGGCTCCGCGCGCTCCGGGCCGGCGGGCCGAGCTTCCTGGCGGAAATGAGACGATCCTTCTCGTGGAAGACGAAACTGCCCTTCGCGAACTTACCCGTGGCTTGCTGGAAACTGCCGGTTATACCGTGCTGGAAGCCGCAAATGTGGAGGACGCCATTCGCCTTGCCGAGACCGCCCACCGCAAGATTGATTTGCTGTTGACGGACGTGGTGATGCCTGGCATGGATGGCCATGAATTGTCGCGCCGGCTCACCTCAACTTGCCCATCCCTCAAGGTTCTCTACATGTCCGGCTACACGGATGATGTGATTGTTCACCGCGGAGTTTTGAACCGAGGCGCCACTCTCCTGCAAAAACCCTTTGGCCGCGCCGGCCTCCTAGAAAAAGTCCGCCAGGTTTTGGACTCCTGATACGAATCCACATCCGATCTGAATTGTCAGGCGCCCGCAGACTATTTGTGCTCGTCGAGGAGAGACTGCAGCCGCGCGTACCCAGTGCGGCTGACAGGTAAGCGCGCGCCATCGCTGAGAATCGCCAGGCGGCTGTCTTTGCCGTAAGGCTCGATACGCACGACTCTTTCCAAATTCACAATGTAAGAGCGATGAATGCGCACGAAGCAGTTTGGATCGAGGCAGGCTTCCAGGCTGGCGATGGTCTGCTGCTTGAGATGCTTCTTACCTTGGCTGGCGAGTGCAACGTAATCGTCCTGTGCTTCGACATAATCAAGTTTGGCGATCGGAATCAGCGTCACCCGCGTGCCATCTTTGACGACCACGCGCTCGAGGAATTGTTGCGGAGGGCGCGCGGAGTCGGCAAGTTTCTGCGCGGAAGGCGTTTTCTCGCCAAGCCGTGATTTTGCGCGTTCGAGGGCTTCTTCGAAACGTTTTTTTCCGATGGGCTTCAGCAGATAATCCACGGCATGGACTTCAAACGCGCGCATGGCATATTGATCGAAAGCAGTGACAAAAATGACCGAAGCGTCCTCCCCTATCAGTTCGAGAACGTCGAAGCCGGTAAGTTTTGGCATCTGCACGTCAAGGAAGATCAGGTCGGGCCTGTGTTCGGCGCAGGCTTTAACCGCTTCGAAGCCGTTGGCGCATTCCGCTACGACTTCAATTTCCGTGTGCGGTTGCAATAATTCGCGGATGATGTGGCGCGCCAATTCCTCGTCGTCCACGATGAGCGCTCTCCAGCGTTTTTGCTGCGAAGACGTCATGATCTTTCCTCGCCCTCCGCGGGAATCGACAGCATGACTCGAAAGAAGGGACCCTCCGTATTCACGCGAAGGTTCGCATCTTTCCCATAGCGCGCTTCGAGCCGCTGCTGGACGTTTTTCAGCCCCAGGCCTCCCGAACGGCGCGGCGGAGCATCGGGATCCCAGGAGTTCTCGACGACAATGTCCAGGCGGCCGTCCTGCCGGTGGCAACTCAAGCGTACCTCGCCGCCTTCGGGCAGGCCGGCAATGCCGTGTTTAACGGCGTTTTCGATCAACGGCTGCAAGAGCAGCGGGGGCAGCAGGCAGGATTTGGATTCCGCCTGAATCGTTTCGCGCATGATCAAGCGCTCGCCAAAACGAATTTTTTCAATGGCCAGGTATTTTTGCAGCAGCTCAAGCTCCTCAGAGAAGCGGACCAGGTCTTTTTCGCCCAGACCCAGAGTCATCCGGAGAAAGTCGCCGAGCAAGACGCACATGTCCCGCGCGCGCGAAGGATCGATGCTGGTCAGGGCGCTGATTGAATTTAAACTGTTGAACAGAAAATGAGGATTGATCTGCACCTTTAGAGCTTTTAACTCAGCTTCGCGCGCAAGAATATTCGTTTCCATCACCCGGGCTTCGGCTTCGCGCGAGGCTTCCAGCGAGAGGATCACGTACTGAGAGGCTACGGAAAGCAAATAGAGGAGGTATCCAGCGGCGAAAAGGATGGGTGCTTGCCGCGAAAATCGCTGGTTCAGTCCTTGAAATGAAGGTGTTCTCGAAAGGGCGGTTACCAATGCCCAGCCTAACGCCGTCCAGAAAGCACTGATGAGAAAGGCCGCCATCGAGTGCACAACGATAAAGCGCAACGCGCTTTCGCGTTGAATCGATGCGCTCTTGGCCGTATACCATGCGGAGAGGCAAATGAACGCGTACACTCCGCACAGGGGAATTACAATAATGGAAGATTCCAGCCAGCTAAGATTGCCTCCCGCGGCCATCACAAAAATGAGGATGACGGCAAGCGGAATCCAACTCAGCAGGTAGTAACCCAGGCGGTTGCGCGTAAGCAGCGGGTGCATGCGGCGGGCTCAGTTCTTGATTTCCAATCCGCCAAAAATGACCGCGCCGGTAATGACCAGCACTTTGAGATTGGAATTTCCGGGGTCTTCAACGCGCGCCGTCCGCGTCTTGTCTTCAATTCCGCCGAAGATGGGCGCTCCGCGAAACGCCACTTGCCAGTTGGGCGGGACGCGGATCTCCACGCCACCGAAGATCGCGGTAATCGCCAATGTAGCTTCCTTGGCTTGCATGTTGGCTTCGGTCATGTCCAGTTCAACGCCGCCAAATATTGCCGTGACATCGCCGCCTTGAAAGTCCTGGCTCGTCATGCGGCGTTCCAAGCCGCCAAAAACAACCGCCTCATTGAGCGTCGTGCGCGGATCGCCATCTGTCGATGCCGAAGTAACGGGTCTTTTCCGCCCCTCCAATGAACTCCATATCACAAAAATGCCGAGCGCAATAAGCGCGGTGGGCCAAAATTGGGCCCAGCCAAATTGAATTTTTCCCAGCTCATTGAGCTGCAGAATGACGCCTGCGAACATCAAAAGCGCTCCCCAGGAGCGGCGGTCAGCGATGAAGTTCAACAGGCCGACCAGGACGATGGCCATAGGCCAGAACCGAAAAGGGTTGCCAATGGAAATGATTCCCATGTGATCCAGCAGGAAAGCGATGCCGACTAAGACGAGAATGCCGCCCGTAATCATGCCGCCGCGGCCGCGCGCGCGCAGGTCCAGACCGACTACGAAGGGACGGCGGCGCCCTTTCCAGGTCCGATTGGAGTTCTTCAACTGATCGTCGATATTCCGGTGAACCTGGTCGTGGAGGTCATCACTAAACCTCTTCGCCCTGTCGCGAACTTCGTCGCTAATTTTCTTCGCGCGATCCTGGACTTCGTCGCTGAACTTCTTGGGATCAAAATTGTGCTCGTCGCTCACGAAATTCTCCTGTGGTTCGCGCGCCACATCCCGTTCAAGACTCGCTTTAGTATTCCTCTGATGGAAAAGTCCGCACCAACTTCGCCTTGGCGAAACGCTCGCCCATCGCGTCGCGGAAAAGGATAGCTCCGATAATAACCAGAATCAGGGGCCAAAGGGATACCAAGATCGCAACAAAGCCGGCCTGAAAGGCCGATGGATCGAAGAAATAAGCCTGCACGGCGCGCAAGCCCGCCAGGCCAACTTCGATTGCAGTGTCAAGAGAGCTGGGCGTTGAAGAGAACCAAGTGCTCGCTTGGGCGGCGACGGCATCCAGGTTGGCAGTGAGTAACGTCAGCCCGAGGGAAAAAAGGACCGCGCCCGCAACGGTGTGGAGGTTTTTGGACGCTATCTGCATGTGCGGCTTTGCCATGTTGACCTCGTGTGGCCGGTTCCCCGTGCCCAAAGCGAGAATAGGCGGCCGCCTTTCTGAGTGCACGCGGGTTTCGGCAAGAAGAAGGGAATTACCGGCGAATGGCGTCTGCGGGCCGGGGAAATAGCGCCGCCGAGGTGCCCCGGCTTAGACCGTGTGTTTTCGCCCTTTGAGGCGGTTCGTTTTTTTTCTAAAAAAACAGTTGACACGAATTCCCGGCGTGCTAGATTTGTAGCATGTATGCTATAAAAATAGCATGGTGGCGGAAATAATGAAGAGAAAGCCAAAACCCAATGCCCTGACGCGGCGCGAACGCCAGATCATGGACGTCCTTTACCGGCTCGAACGCGCCTCGGTTGGAGAAGTCCTCGCGCAACTGGACGGCAGGCCAAACTATTCCACGGTGCGGGCGCAGCTTCGCGTGCTGGAAGAAAAGGGGCACGTCCGGCACGAAGAAGACGGGCTGAGATACATGTATTTTCCGCGTGTTCCTCGCGAAGTCGCGCGCCGTTCCGCTCTGCAGCACCTGGTCGAAACGTTTTTTGATGGCTCCACGGAGAAGGCTGTCGCCGCTCTGCTTGGCGGAGAGGTATCGAGGATTTCGTCGGAAGAACTCGATCGGCTGGCCAGCCTGATCACCAAAAGCCAGAAGGAGAGCTGATTATGCATTGGCCTGGAAGCCCGGAACTTGCGTTGTCATTCCTGATCGGCTGTACGGTGAAGGCGACGCTGGTGCTGGCGCTGACAGCCGTCGCGGCGCGGGCCATGCGCAGCGGCTCGGCGGCCATGCGCCACCACGCGTGGGCCCTTGGAATTGCGTGTGCATTAGCCCTCCCGCTGTTCACTCTCCTTCTTCCCTCGTGGCATTCTGCAACGCTCGGCAGCGCGGCCCGATTCTGGGGTGCGGCTCACCCAAGCGGGGGAAATGTCATTCTTCCAAAGTTGCCGTCCACGGTGATTGATGCCGCGGCGGCCTCGCCGCTCTCCGGCCAATTGATCCAGTTGACGCTGTTTTTGTGGACTCTCGGAGCTCTTTTTATAGTGGCGAGGCTCCTGGCAGGTCTGGCGCGGCTCGCTTTGGTGGCAGCGCGCTCGGCGCCAGTCGTGGAAGAGGGATGGGCGCAGATGGTTTCAAGCCAGCGCAAGCGGCTCGGTATTGCGCGTCCCGTGAAGATTCTCCTGTCCGCCGATCCAGCGTCCATGCCTTTGACCTGGGGATTTGTCCGTCCCCGCATTTTGCTTCCCGCCGGAGCGATGGACTGGTCCCCGGAACGCCGAAGGACCGTGCTTTCTCACGAACTCGCGCACATTGCCCGTCACGATTGGCTGGCGCAAATGTTCGCCGAGTTGACTCGCGCCATTTATTGGTTTCATCCGCTCATGTGGTTTGCGGGCGCAAAGCTCCGAAGCGAGAGCGAACGCGCTTGCGATGATTCCGTGTTGAATAGCGGAATCGATCCATCGCACTACGCGAATCACCTGCTCGAACTTGCCCGCACCCTGAAAAACGCGCATCGCGGCTGGTCCACGGCCCTCGCTATTGCCCGCCCAACGAATCTTGAAAGGAGATTTATCGCCATGCTGAATCCAAATCTAAACCGCGGGGGGATTTCGCGAAGAACGGGGCTGCTCCTGAAAGCCGCCACCTTGTGCTTGCTGCTTCCGCTCGCGGCACTCCGGCTCCCGGGCCAGAATTTGTCAGGGAAATTTACGGGTACTGTTTTTGATCCAAGTGATGGAGCCGTTCCGAACGCCACTATCGTCATGGCGAACCACAAGGCGAATACCATCGATATGACGACTTCCAACGCCGAGGGCAATTTTGTTTTCAATGCTCTGCCGGCGGGCGAGTACGAGATGAAGGTTCTCAAGCCGGGGTTCGCCATGTACCGCGCGCCGCAGGTTGTGCTGGAGCCAGGCCGCGATCTTGCGATGACGGCCAAGCTGGACATCGGCGGCATCAACGAGACCGTGGACGTAAAGGCTGAGGGTTCACAGAAAGCCAAAGAGGCGGCGGAAGCCGAGGCGAAATCAAAAGCGATTCGAGTACGGATTGGCGGCAGTGTGCAAGCTGCAAAGGTGATCAGCAGGGTGCAACCTGTCTACCCTCAGAGCGCCAAAGCCGCGGGCGCACAGGGTTCGGTGCTGCTCCACGCGGTTGTCGGAAAAGATGGCACTCCGCTGTCGCTGCAAGTCTTAAACAGCCTGATTAACCCAGACCTCGCGCGCGCGGCAGTGGAAGCCGTCAGCCAATGGCGGTATCAGCCAACTCTGCTGAATGGCGAACCGGTCGAAGTCGATACCGTCATCACCGTGAATTTCACGTTGTTGCCGTAGGCCTTGGACAGTTTTGCCGCGGCGAGTGTGAAAGCCTGCCTTTTGTAGGCGCCATGCGTCTCAACTGACGCGGGGCTAAAACGCGAAGGCGAGCCCAAGGGTGCGAGTTACGGTTCGCGGTCCTTGAACAGATCGAGAAGGCCTTCGTGGACGCGCTCGACGGCTCGCAGAAACTCCTCAATCCCCACGGTTTGACGAACGACCTCATGTGCGGCGGAAGCAGCGGTGATGGCGTCGCAAAGCTGCGTAGCCCGGCGGATGCGTTCTGCGGTCAGCAAGGGAAGCACGGATTGCGGATCTTGCCGCCGCGATTGGCGCTCCTGCCATTCTTGAACCGCCCACGCGGTCTTGCGCACATTGTCCACGGCATCGCGGAATTCACCCAGGACGCGCTGGTCGACCGTGCCCG
>QHYL01000128.1 GCA_003224105.1 Acidobacteriota bacterium
TATCCTCCCGAATACCTCTGCTCCTTCCACGGATCCCCGTAGGCGTGATACCCATTCCTCTCCCAAAATCCCAGCCGGTCGTGGTCCAGCAGCATAAATCCGCGCGCCCACTTCACGCTTTTCCACGCATACAGATGCGGCACCACCAACCGCACCGGCCCGCCATGCTCCGCGGCCAGCGGCGCGCCGTCATGCTCAAACGCAAACAGCACATTAGGCCGCAACAAATCCGCCAGCGGCACATTCGCCGTGTAGCCTTCTTCCGCCAGCACCAGAGCGAACTGCGCCTCCGGCTTCGCCTTCACCAGCTTTAGCACTTCCGTGAACAGCACGCCTTTCCACCGGTTGTCCAGCCGGCTCCAGCGCGTCACGCAATGAAAATCCGAAATCACCTCCGCCTGAGGCAGTGCGCGAAACTCGTTCCACGTCAGGCGCTTCGGCTCCTCAACTAAGCCCGAAATTTTGAAGTCCCAATTCGCCGCATCAAACCCCGGCACGCTCCCGTAATGCAGCACCGGCCACTTCAGCGTCAGCGATTGCCCCGGCGGCAAACGCCCATCCGCTTTCGCCTTCTTCTCCAGCTCCCTGCGATCCCCCAAATCCCCAAAAAGTGCCATTCTTTCTCCTGATGGCTTACGCAGCTACTATCCTAAGGCGGAATGGGCCTTTCCCGCACAAATAAGGGCTTTGGAAGAATCTTAATCGCAGCAGGCAGGTAACACACGGAAGCCGGTAAGGGTCGCGCGAACACCCAGTGGCTCAAGTCGCTGGTATTCTCCGCGGGACAGCGTCACCAGTCGAGTCTTCAAGTGCGTTAATGCGAAAAACTTCATCGAATAGCGCTAGGAAAGGAGCGGTAGGTGGCAGGTGCACTCACCTATTTTTGATTCTTTAGCAACTGAAATTGTTCAGCAACTTCATCCGATCGTGTTGCCATCTCCGGAACCGGCACTTTCATCCGCCGCAGAGCAGCGTCCTGGAGCCGCCTCGATTGCTCCCTGCTGAAACCCAGTTGAAGTCCCAGCGACATTCGCCTCAATTCCTCCCGAGACCATTCCCGCCTCATGATTCCGTCCTCAGAATGTCCAGGCCCAATAAGAACATGCGCCACCTCGTGCGCGATCACGTGTCCCAGAATGAACTCTGCCCGGTATCCCTCGGTCGCCAGTTCGTCCACCCGGAAATAAAAGATCGTCAACTCGCACGCCGGCTCAGTCTCGGGGCACTGTTGAGCGAAACCCAATGGTTCATTTGGAGTGGACAGCTTCATGGCCATACGGCGAGAGAAAAACCTCAACACTAAGTCGCTTGCTCCCATATCCGGCGGGCACGCAGGGTATGAAAGGAGTTCCCCACGCAGGGGGGTACAGTCCATCCAAACAACTCCTATGCCCGACTCTTCAAAAATTGCCTCAGCTATTTTCTCTGCGCGGGCCAGCAACACGGCATCAATCGGGACGTAGTTGTAGATCCGAAGATTTACCTTTGCATCCGCGCTTGCAATCAGGCCCCTCCCCGGCGCCCCTCGGGCAGCCACGCCCCGAGCCGGGCCGCCAAGCAAGGGCTTGGCCAAGACTCTAACCGGCGGAATCAAGACAATCACCAAAATCGATGCCACCAGCCACCAGCTCCGGGAACCTTGCCCCCCTGCGGAACCTAATCTCTGTGACCGTTCACTTTTCAAGTCGCCCTCGGCCGCACGTCTGTGCGTCATGGCGACTCTGGTTTAGGCCCTCAAATCCCTCAATGCAGGCTGGCTCATAATCGCCTCACTTCTCCGTCACCAGCCGATGTCTCGCAATTTCAATCAGTTAGCGGCAGTTTGGCAACCGGCGTTAAGCACACTTCGAGACTGATGGAACAATTTCCGTCGAGGAAAGTCTAAATGGAGGGAAGGCCTGGAACTCCCGTCATTCAGGTCGCGTAGTATAGATGACAGTTAGAATCGTCGAGAACAAGGTGCCCAAGCATGCAGGTTTCCCCCAGATCTCCAGTTGCAGCTCATTTCGCTGGCTTTCGCCTCGACCTTCGCGCGGGTGAGTTGCAGAATGGCGGCGGCAAGACCGCTAGGCTGCCAGACCAACCCTTTCGAATTCTGAAAATATTGCTTGAACATTCCGGCGAAGTCGTCACCCGTGAGGAGCTTCGCAAATGCCTTTGGCCGAACGATACCATTGTCGAGTTCGAGCACAGCATCAGCGCCGCCATGAACCGTTTGCGGCAGGCTCTCAGCGATTCTGCCGAGAACCCGCAGTTTATTGAAACCCTGGCTCGGCGCGGCTACCGCTTTATGGTTCCGGTCCAATTTGAAGACGCGCCGGCTTCAGTGGATGTCCCATCTCAGCCGATCCCGTCACGCGAAAATTTGAACGGATCAGGCGCCTCGCACTACCAGGTCTTGGAGAGGCTGGGGGGCGGCGGCATGGGTGTGGTTTACAGGGCCCTGGACACGCGGCTCAATCGCGCCGTAGCCCTGAAGTTTCTCCCGCTCGAAATGGCGGAAGACGCCGCCGCGCTGGAACGTTTTCGCCGTGAGGCGCAAGCGGCGTCAGCTTTAAATCACCCCAATATCTGCACCATCTATGATGTTGGTGAGCTGTCTCTTGAAATGGAAGCGCCCGGTGAACCGCAGCGTTTCATCGCCATGGAATTTCTTGACGGCCAGACGCTGGAGCGCCGCATTTCCGGAAAACCCCTGCCGTTGCAGGAAACCATCGAGTTGGCCATTGAAATTGCCGATGCTCTCAGCGCGGCGCACACGCAAGGAATCATTCATCGCGATATCAAACCCGCGAACGTATTCGTCACCAAACGAGGCAGCGCCAAAGTTCTCGATTTCGGCCTCGCGAAATTATCCCATCAGGCGGCTTCCGATTCGTTTTCAAATCTTTCCGCGGTACCCACAAACGGCGCGCCGGCCGGGATCACCCTCTTGGGCCGCGCCATGGGCACGCCAAACTACATGTCTCCCGAACAGGTGCGCGGCGAAGAGCTAGATGCGCGCGCCGACCTGTTTTCCTTCGGCGTGGTCCTCTATCAAATGGCCACGGGCATTGTGCCCTTTCGAGGGGAAACTCCTGAAGCCATTACCAACGCGATTTTGCATCGCGTCCCGGAAGCGCCCTCGCATCTCAATCCCAATGTTCCGTTGCGGCTGGAAGAAATCATCCTGAAGGCGCTCGAAAAAGATCGCAAGTTTCGCTATCAGTTCGCTGCCGAAATTCGCACCGATTTGGACCGCCTGAGGAGAGCGCTCGTCTCGCAGCAGTCTATCTCCGCGGCCGCTCTTCCGCAGAAAGCGCAAGTCACCTCGGCCGGACGTTGGAGCCCGTGGAAAAAGTGGGCGCTGTTGGCGGGTATTGTTGTCCTTGGAGCTGTAACCCTCAAACTTTGGCCGCTCCCGTCAAGACAACCGGAAGCGCAAATACTTCCGGCTCAAGCTCAATCGCTTCCATCGCAGTCTGCTCCCGTCGAGCCTGCCGAATTCTCTCCAGCGCACGCTGCAACAAGGACGCCTGCTCCTGCAAGACCTCGGCCGGAAAAGCGCACCGTCAACCTTTCGCCAGCTTACAATGTCACCGCAATTTACACTCCGGGGACGTCATTCAGCTCGCGTCAGAGTATCGATCAAGTAGGCAGCGCTCTTCCGGCCGAACTCTTGGGATCTGAAATCCCCTGGAGCGGAGTGACTTTCTCTCTCGGGCCTCCGAACGCCCCGAACGCGGTCACAGGCCAAACGATTCTGCTGCCAACGGGAAGATTCGATGGCCTTAAGATGCTCGCCTTGGGTGTTAACGGGAAGCAGGAATCACAGGTTTTCACCATGACTTACGCCGACGGTGCGTCTTCTTCTTTCACGCAGAGCCTCAGCGATTGGTACACGCCCGAAAACTTCCCCGGCGAGTCCGAAGCGCTCCTGCTGCCCTATCGCCTCACCGGCAACGGCCGCAGGGATGAGCGTGAGTTTCACGTCTATGGCTACTCCTTCTCTCTCGATGACAGGAAGAAGGTTCGAACTCTCACTTTGCCTGAGAACCCCCACGTCCTGGTGCTGGCTATAACCCTGGTTCGCGGATTGCCCGGAAGCCCGAGTCCGCTACGGTGACCTGCCCGCCACTCCACCTGAAAAACCATGCAATTTCGTTCATAGGGCTTTGAAGTTGCGCCAGTATTGCGATACATCCAGACAAGTTTCGTCTGTGACTGCGGTAAAGCTGCGGACCTTTCGTCGCAAGAACCATTGCTCCGGCTTTTCCTTCAATCGCGAAAGATAAACTTTTCGTTGGCCTTTGCTACGGATG
>QHYL01000316.1:0-903 GCA_003224105.1 Acidobacteriota bacterium
AATGGGGCGAGGCGCTTTACCGCAAGGCGCGCGGCGGCGATTCCTACGAATTTGTGATTGACGCCGAACCGAAATCGATTTCGCACAATCTCACCTTTGGCGAAGACACGGACAATGTGAACCAGATGGCCACCATTCTCAGCCACCTTTCGCAAAAAGTCTGCAAACGGCTACGCGAAGCAGGGCTGGCCGCGCGAACGCTCACGCTAACGATTCGATACGCGGGATTCGAAACACACACACGCGCTAAAACGCTCGCGGAGCCCACGGAGCTCGACGCCGATATTTATGCCGTGTTCCAGCAACTGTTTCGCAAGCATCGCGATCCTAAACGGAAGGTCCGCTTGCTGGGAGTCGGCCTGAGCAGCTTCACGCACGGCAACGAACAGCTCGATTTGCTGGAAAAAGAACGCCGCGAGAAATTAGCCAAGCTGACCAAAGCCGCCGACCGTTTGCGAGACCGCTTCGGCTTTGGCAAAGTGCAGTTTGGCGGATCACTCCAGCTCAATCCGTCAAAGGATGACACTGAAATTCCGTGACGTCGTGCGCCAAAAGGAGACCAAATGAAAGACGGTATAAGTTATACCGATAGAATTGCACATGCTTTATTGTCCGCTCTTCTCGCTGATGAGAAGGAACAGGCCCCGTCTCATGCCAAGGGCGACCAAGGAGTTTGGAGTATACGATCATACCGCGAAGGCTGGTTGCAATATATCCTCATGAAGGCCACAAATGCGGAAATTGAGTTTTCGCTGAACTTCGAGGACAAACTCGAGAACAGAAAGAAGTTCGCTGACGTTACCGCCTACGACGTTAAGGGCAGACCTCTGTGCTGCATAGAGATCAAGGGTCCGAATGGGACAGATGGCACAACGAGAAGAAGGATTTTGGACGATGTGAAAA
>QHYL01000316.1:1023-21810 GCA_003224105.1 Acidobacteriota bacterium
CTCCGGGTGTCGCCTCCTCGGCTTCTGCCGGTGGTCCGGGCAATCGCGTGCGACAATTCTGGCAGCGCGTCAGCGAAGGGCGCCAACTGGACGACCTGTGGTCGCAATTCGCCGCCGATGCGCGGGCCAGCTACGGCTTCTACGGAAAAGACGTCGATTGGGAAGAAATTCAGAAGCTGCCCCGCTGGCACCGGCCCTTCCACATTGCCAAAGACATTTTCTGGGCGATGCTGATGAAGATGACGCCAGCGCGGCGCGTGCTGCTGCTGATTGCGCTGGTGATGCTGTTGATGTCGGGATTCACGTTTCAGTTCGGGCACAACGTCTCGGTTGAATTCAAGTTTGAACTGTTTGCTGCGTTGATCTTTCTGCTGCTGCTTTCGCTAGAGCTAGCCGACAAAGTGACCATGAAGCGCGACCTGGAAATCGCTCGCGAGATTCAAATGTGGCTTGTGCCTTCCGAACCGCCGCAAGTCCCCGGAGCAGACATTGCGTTTGCGACGCGGCCGCAAAATTCCGTCGCGGGCGATTACTACGACGCGTTTTATCCTGACGAACGGCGCAACCGGCTGGTGGTCGTGATTGCGGACGTGGCCGGAAAGAGCGTTCCGGCAGCGCTCTTGATGGCGACGCTGCAAGCCAGCCTGCGCACGATTGCCGGCGAAGGCGTGCCCGTGGCGGAACTGGTGACGCGGCTGAATCGCTACGCATCAGCGTACAGTCTGGACGGCCGGCGATTTACGACGGCGGTTTTGTGCGATTACGATCCTGCCACGCGGCAGCTGACCTATGTGAATGCGGGCCACAACGCACCGATACTGCGGCGAGCAAATGGCGCATTCGAAACGCTGGAGGTGGGCGGCTTGCCGCTGGGAATCAAGGTGGGGGCGGAATACCAAACCGCCACGCTTGAGCTCCGGCCGGGTGACGCGTTGATTTTCTTTACCGACGGCGTGGTGGAAGCGTTCAACGAATCGGGCGAAGAGTTCGGCAATAGCCGCTGGCAAGGAGCGATCCGCAGCCTTCCCGACTGGAGTTCGCAAGAAACCCTGCAGTTCCTGATGAAGCGCGTGGATGAATTCGTGGGCGCAACGCGGCAATCCGACGACATTACTTGCCTGGTATTCCGCTGCAAATAAAGTTAGTTCACAGTTTTCAGTTATCCGTTCTTAGTGAAAGAAAACCCATCTGTTTGGTGTTGGACTTTCAGTTTATAGCGGCCTGGGACGGTAGCAGGCGAACGGGCGCATAATCAGCGTATGAAAGCTCGGGAGTTAGCCAATTCGATTTGCGAAATGCTGCAGCGCAATAGGTATCAGGCGCTGCTAGTGGGCGGGTGTGTGCGCGATCTTCTGCTGGGGCGCGAACCCGCCGACTACGACGTGGCTACCGATGCCACACCAGTCGAAGTCGCTGGACTTTTTCCACAGAGCGTCGCCGTCGGCGCGCAGTTCGGCGTGATCTTGATCCCGAAGAACGGCTTGAAAGTGGAAGTCGCGACATTCCGCTCGGACTTGGGCTACAGCGACGGCCGGCACCCGGACCGCGTGATTTATTCGAAAACACCGCAAGAAGACGTACAGCGCCGGGACTTCACCATCAACGGCCTGCTGATGCGACATGATAACGGCGGGGTATTGGACTTCGTAGGCGGCCAGCAGGATCTGAGCGCGGGAATGATTCGCGCCATCGGCGATCCCGAACTCCGGTTCGCGGAGGACAAGTTGCGCATGATGCGCGCTGTTCGCTTTACCGCCCGGTTCGGCTTCAAAATCGAAGAGGCCACGTTTGCTGCGGTCAAGCGGCATGCCGCGGAAATCCAGCAGGTCTCGCCAGAGCGTTTGCGCGAAGAACTTACAAAGATGCTGACGGAAGGTGCGGCGCGGCGCGCGTTTGAGTTGCTGGATGAAATGGGATTGCTGGAACAGGTGCTGCCGGAGATTTCCGCGATGAAAGGCGTGGAGCAACCGCCGGAATTTCATCCAGAGGGCGACGTGTGGATTCATACGCGACTCATGCTTGAACAGCTTGCAAAAGGCGCTTCCCCCACGCTGACCTGGGGTGTACTGTTGCACGACGTTGGGAAGCCGCCGACGTTCCAATCGGCAGCGGAGACGGGTGACCGTATCCGGTTCAACCACCACGTGGAGGTGGGCGTGAAGATGGCAGAAGCAATTTGCCGGCGGTTCCGCTTTTCCAGCGGAGAGACGGAGCAAATTTCGGCGCTAGTGGCGAATCACATGAGGTTTGGCGCGGTGGAAGCGATGAAGAAGGCCACGCTGAAGAGGTTCCTGAGGCTGCCGCGGTTCGACGAGCATCTGGAGTTGCATCGGCTGGACTGTCTTTCCAGCCACCGGCACCTGGATTCGTATGAGTTTGTCCAGCGCTTCCTGGATGAGACGCCGCCAGAGCAGGTGCGGCCGGAACGGCTCGTAACCGGGGACGATCTTCTGGCCATGGGCTTACAGCCCGGGCCCGAATTTGCTCGGATTCTGAGGGGGATCGAAGACGCCCAGCTAGAGGGCCATCTCAAAACCAAGGAAGGGGCTAAGGAATACGTAATCAGAAACTTCACGGGCAAGAAGAGGAAGGCAAACTGATTTAGGGCTTTTTTCATAACATATAGAAATTAAATGACTTACTGTACGACTTGCAAATCAAATGGATTTTGAGATAAGATGTGAGCGTAACAGACTAATATTTAATGCTAGCGACGCTCTCATGGTTGTGCAACATTTACAACTAGGCCGCATCTAATCGCGAATAGAGGGGCTTGAACATACCCCTTGATAGACTGGGGAGAATATGGCTGAGAAGAAACTTTTTGTGCCGGAGGTTCTGCCGATCCTGCCGGTCCGCGACACGGTGCTGTTTCCGGGTGCCATGTTGCCGCTGACGGTAGGACGGGAAAGCTCTCTGGCGCTAGTCGGTTCCTTGCAGGGAGAGGACAAGCTCCTAGGCGTGGTTGCTCAGCTGGATCCGCGGATTGAAGACCCAGCTGCTGCCGACCTTCATAAGGTAGGTACCCTGGCGCGTGTGCATAAAACCGTAAAGATGCCCAACGGCAACGTGGTGGTCTTCCTGGAAGGCTTGCAGAGGATTCAAATCGTTGAGTTGGTGAATCTGCGGCCGTTCTTGAAGGCACAGGTTAAGCCTGAGCCAGACATCATCGGAGACGTAGATGCGGAGCTGGAGGCGCTGCAACGGAATGCGCAGGACCTGTTCCGCGAAGTGGTGAGCCACTCGCCGCAGCTTTCAGATGACCTGCAATCCAAGGCGATGAGCATTGAGGATCCGGGCGAGCTGTCGGATTTTATCGCCGGCATGCTGCCTTCGCTTTCCACGCTTTTGCGCCAGGAATTGATCGAGACGCCGAGCGTCCGCAAGCGCCTGGAAATCCTGATCCGCGAATTATCGAAGGAGCTGGAAGTTCTGGAGCTGCGCTCGAAAATCCACGAGCAGGTGCAAGAACAGGTCAGCCAGAACCAGCGCGAGTATTTGCTGCGCGAGCAGATGAAAGCGATTCAGAAGGAACTGGGCGAATCGGATGATTCGACGCAGGAAATCGACGAACTGCGCAAAAAAGTGGAAGAGGCCGGAATGCCGGCGGAAGCCAAGAAAGAATGCGATCGCGAATTGAAGCGGCTCGCGAAAATGACGCCGGCTTCGGCGGAGTACATGGTTTCGCGCACGTACCTGGAATGGATGACTTCGCTGCCGTGGAGCAAATCTTCAGGCGCGACGGAAATCGATATCCCCAAAGCGCACGCGATCCTCGAAGAAGACCATTACGACTTGCAAAAAGTGAAGGAGCGCATCCTCGACTACCTGGCAGTGAAGAAATTGCAGCCGGCCATGAAGGGACCGATCCTGTGCTTCGTCGGGCCTCCGGGCGTGGGCAAGACTTCTCTGGGCAAGTCCATTGCGCGTTCGCTGGGACGCAAATTCGTGCGCATTGCGCTGGGCGGTATGCATGACGAGGCGGAAATTCGCGGGCACCGCCGAACATATATCGGCGCATTGCCAGGCCAAGTCATCCAGGGGCTGAAGCGCGCGGAAACCAACGATCCGGTGATGATGCTGGACGAAGTGGACAAGCTAGGACGCGACTTCCGCGGTGATCCGTCTTCCGCGCTGATGGAAGTACTCGATCCGGAACAAAACAACGCGTTCCGCGATCACTATCTCGATGTGCCGTTCGATTTATCGAAGGTGCTGTTCATCGCCACGGCCAACTGGATGGATCCCATTCCGGAACCGCTGCGCGACCGCATGGAGATCATCGAGCTGCCCGGCTACACCGGTGAAGAGAAACTGCACATTGCGCACAAGTACCTGATCCCGAAGCAGGCTTCCGAGCACGGCTTGAAAGTGGACGAGCAGATACACTTCACCGACGAGGGGCTGCAAGAGATCATTCACAGCTACACGCGCGAGGCGGGCGTCCGCAACCTCGAGCGCGAAATCGCCACCATCACGCGGAAGCAGGCGCGCAAAATCGCCGAAGGCAAAACGGAAAAGATGATCGTGACGCCGGAAGTGGTGCGCGAATTCCTGGGTGTACCGAAGTTCCGCACGGAAAAAGAAGTCGAGGAGCGCGTCAAGCGGCCGGGCGTCGCCGTGGGGCTGGTGTGGACGCCGGTGGGCGGCGACATCATCTTCATCGAAGCGACGCGCATGCGCGGCGGCAAACAGTTCACCATGACCGGGCATCTCGGGGAAGTCATGCAGGAATCAATGACTGCGGCCTTGACTTGGACGCGCGCCAACGCGGACCGCTACGGCATCGATCCGGACTTCTTCCGCAAGCAGGACATCCACATCCACGTGCCGTCGGGGGCGGTGCCGAAGGACGGTCCATCCGCCGGCGCTGCGATGGTAACCGCACTGGTCAGCTTGCTCAGCGGGCGGGCGGTGAAGGACCGCCTAGCCATGACTGGAGAAATGACGCTTTCCGGCGTGGTGCTGCCAATTGGCGGGGTGAAGGAAAAAGTGCTAGGAGCCAAGCGCGCAGGCATCAAAGAAGTTTTGCTGCCTGCGGACAACGAGCCGAACGTTGTGGCTGATTTGACGCCGGAGATTCTTGGCGATATCAAGATCACCTACGTGCACACGCTGGACGAAGTGCTCGAACATGCGCTGCAAAAGGAGCCGGTGGCCGCGCCATTGGCTCCTGAGCCGGAGACGAAAGGCAAGCGCCTTGGCCCGGAAAGTCCAAGGGCAATTCACTAGGAAACGTGACTGGTGAGGAAAGCCATTTAGGTCTTCGAGTTGTCCGCTCGCAATCATTCAAAAGCAACAAACTAAGAACAAATGGCCCGGCGAGAGAATGCCGGGCTTTTTCTTTTAGACCACATTTGTAAAGGTGGAGCGAAACTCCTGCTACCATGTACGCCCAAGACATGGCATCAGGAAGGCAATCAGAAAAGAGTGCACCAGCGGAGATTGCACAGCAACTCCACGAAGCGCTTCTGCGGGAGCGCATCGTGCCTCGCTTTGTGGATTCTTATGTCGTCGAGAATGGCCGTCAGGCGCTGCAAGTCCATGCCGTGATGTATCGCGACCTGCTGGCGCTGTTGCAACGAGAGGCTCTTTTGGAGTTGAGCGTGCGAGCTCTTGAAATCATTTGCAATGAGCCGCGGGAACAGGGCCGCTCCAAGCCTCGGCCCATGCACCGGCGCGAGGCAGCCTTGTTTCGAAAGAGGTTTCTGGCGGCGCTGGCGCGGCAGCAGTGCTGGAGCGTGGGCGAAGCGCTCGATTTCCAGCGGGATTTTCAGTTGTACGAAGACCTGCTGGCACGGACACCGCGAACGCGGCGCAGCCGCAAGCCGTTTGAAGCAGCGAATCATCCCTACGTGGACCGCTGCGCGTTTCTATTGGACTCTTCATTCCTGGAGCAAGCGCGCGTGGCAGCCAGCAGGACGTTAACAGAATTAGAAAACCTCGCCGCGCAAGTATGCGAACCCGATACTCCCGGGAACGCGGCTGAGATGCGTGGTCATCGGGAAGGTGACCAGCATGTTCTGCACGACGAGCCCAACGACCAAGGCGAGCAACCCAAAGCGCCGAAGGACCGCGTAAATGGAAAGCCAGATGACGGCCGAGGCCAAGAATGTCAGCCAAAGGTAATCGCCCCCGGTGTTCGTGATGGTACCGAGGAAAACGATCACGATGGCCGCGATCCAGTCCTTCCTTACCAAAAGGCGCAACAGGAAAAGAAAGAAAAAAATCCCCAGCGAGTAGAGCACGAAGACCCAAGTGTAGGCAAAGACCGAGCCGAGTGTTTGTCGAATGCCGAGCAACGATTCCATTGATGGAGTGCCCGGCAGAGGCGGCAGCCCTCCAAACAGAGGAAGGAGAACGTTGTCCACGGACTCAAACACCCCGAGCAATACGCCATAGGTCATGCCAAACAAAACGTCGCGGCCAACGAGAGGATCGCGGATCTTCCCACCGATCAAACGCACCCATCCAATCAACGTATGGGGATCGCGCCGGCGAACAAACGGCTCCAGTCCGAAATAAAGCATTCGCGCGAAGGTGGAGACGAGGAAGGCCCATGCCAGCGCGAGCACGATCGTCCCAAATTCACCCAAGGAAGCAAGGTGATGCGCCTGCAGGGCCCACATCGCAAGAAACACAAAAAAGAGAAAATTGGCCAAACGCCAGGAGCCAGCCTCGTCTCCGCGCTTTTGCTTGACGTTTCTTTTAACAATCAAGATGCTCCCGAATAGCACAGCTCCGAACAGCACGATTCCGATAATACTGGCTAATTTTTGATGGGCAGACGCAGGATGCAGCCGGTCACGGTACGGGTTGGCCCAAGGAAACAAAACCCGGAAATAAACGGGCTTCCCTCGATAAGCCGCGGTCTCTACGCGTTCTGTGGCCTGAATCGGCGTGGTAATTTCACGTGTCCATGCCGCTCGCGAGTCAGAATATAAGAGATCGGACCACTCGGGCGTAGCAGAGGTGAACTTGGACGGATCGAGACCCGCAGCGGAGAACAACGGTGACCAATCCGGCGGAGGAGAGGGGCCGCCCGGCGGATCGCGCTCCGGCGGAATTCGTTTGAAAAGCAGCAACCGGCCGTGGGTATCCAGGAATACGCTGATCATGCCGGTTACATCGGACGGAGGCTCCCATGGCGTGATGACGCCCGAGCCGATAGAGTTGAAAAAATTGTCGGACTGCATCTCGCGCGGGCTTTGGCGATACCAGAAAATTACCGTTGCGGGACGATCCGAGGCGAGACGCTGCCAGCGGGTTTGCGATTTATCGTATTCCTGAATGTAGTTGAGATAGTCGTAGTCCGTAAAGAACCCATGGGCAGTGTCCGCCGGCGTTTCCGGGAATCCAAGTTGTTGAATGATTTCCTGGGAGCGAGCGAGAAGCACGTCGGGTGCCTTTTGGAGCGGCGTCAGGTTTTGCACCCGGTATCGGTCGGCCAGCATCATGTGCGCGACAAGTCCGAGCAGCACTGTCGCAACCAGCGCTATCCCTAACCAGGGCTTGATTCCTTCAGTACTTCCCGCGGCAGCGACCATTTGAGGCGAAGGCGTCTCGCCGGCTGCCAGCGCGGCAGCGAGAGGATCGCCGCCAGGAAGAGCCGCAGCAACCTGCAACGCGGAAGCGGGCCGTTTGCCGGGATCGGCTTCCAGGCACCGCAGAATCACCCGCTCGATTAAAGGATCGAGATCGCGAAGCAGTGTCGAAGGATTCGTGATGGTTCCGGATTCACGCAGCCTCACCAACTCCTGAAGAGTCGAGGCCTCGAAAGCCCTTTTTCCGGTGAGGATTTCGTAAAGGATAAGCCCGAGGGAGTAGATGTCGCTCTTGGTTGTGACTTCCCTGCCAGCAAGCTGCTCCGGCGCCATGTAGGCGGGCGTTCCCGCACGGGCATCTTCGCTTTGCATGCTCGCGGCAAGGCCCGCCAGCCCGAAATCGGTGATGCGGATTTTTCCGGCGCCATCCAGCATTACGTTGGCGGGTTTCAGGTCGCGGTGAATGACGCCGCGCTCGTGAGCGGCGGCGAGTCCGGCGCAGATTTGCCGGGCAATCTCGGTCGCTTTGTCTGGCGAAAGGCGCCCGATGCGCCGAACGACCGAGGCAAGGTCCTCGCCGTCCACGTATTCCATGGTCAGGAAAAGAGTCCCCTCGGCTTCGCCGATATCAAACACGCGGCAAACGTTCGGGTGCGAGACCTGGCGCGCGTTCCGCACTTCGGCATGGAAGCGTGAGAGCGCTGCTGCGTCCCGGGACAGCCTTTCAGGGAGAAACTTCATCGCCACAATTTGCCCGAGCGTCAAATCCTCTGCGCGAAAAACTTCACCCATGCCGCCGCGGCCTGCCAGCGCCACAATGCGGTAACGCTCCGCAAGGAATTGGCCCGGCGTGAACCGTCCACCGCTGATGGCGTCCGAACTGGTCAGCGGATTGGGAGTTGGCGTGGAACGTGGGGTGCGCGAAGGAGTGGGCGTCGGAGGAGGCTTGCGCGGCGTGGATGCGACAGGAGCAATGGTTTCGCCATCGAAACCGCCGTCATGATCCACGAGCGTGGTTCCGGTATCCGAATCCATCGCCTGGCCACAGGACGAGCAGAACTTCGCCGTTGCAGAAGCTTTTGCGCCACACGTTGGGCAAAACATGAGAGGACTAGAATTCTAGCATTGGTCCGCCGCACACCGCGAACGCGGAGCGGTTAGATCAAGAAATGCGCTCGACTTGGACAGCCGAGCCATAGGCGAGCACTTCCGTGACGCCTTGCATCACCTCGGTGGCGTCATAGCGCATGGCAATCACGGCGTTGGCTCCGTGTTCGCCCGCGTGCTGCAAGAGCAGTTCGAAAGCGTCCTGGCGCGTTTTTTCGCACAGATTCGTGAGAATGGTGATGTTTCCCCCAACAATCGTTTGCAGCGCGGCGCCCAGATTCCCGATAATGCTGCGCGACCGCACCACGATTCCCCGCACAATCCCAAAGTTCCTTACAATCCGGTATCCCGGCAGCTCGACTCCCGATGTAACCATCCCCGCATCAACTATTGGCATTGCAGTCTCCTTGAATGGACGGAACAAAGCACCAAACAACCCCTACAACAATTACGATGAAATACCCCTTCAGATAACTCCGATCTGACCAGTAACGGATGCGATTCTAACCGGCCGGCTTGCCGCCCCGCGAATAATGTTTCGCTGCTATTCTCTGAGAAAGTGGACACGCTCTTTTACTTGCTGACAACCATTCAGATTCTGCTCGGAACGTATCTTGTTTGGCACGGTGTGCAGTGGCTCGGTTACGTGCGGCGGCGGCTGCATTCCGATCCGGGGTTTTACGCGCCGCGCGTGGCCCTGCTGTGCCCATGTAAAGGAGTGGAGCCGGGACTCGAGCGCAACCTCGTTTCGCTGACGGAATTCGAACGGCAAAACTACGAGGTTTTCTTCATCCTGGCTTCCGAGAAAGATCCTGCGAGGAGCATCATCGAAAGGGTGGCGCAGAGTTCCCGTGTCAAGGCCAACATCGTGATTGCAGGACACACCGTCAATTGCGGGGAGAAAGTGAACAACCTGCGAGCCGCGATTGAGCAACTGCCCGAAGAATTTGAAGTGCTGGTGTTCGCCGATTCCGATG
This sequence comes from Acidobacteriota bacterium, assembly GCA_003224105.1. GTDB lineage: Bacteria > Acidobacteriota > Terriglobia > Acidiferrales > UBA7541 > Acidiferrum. The sequence goes on from QHYL01000316.1 coordinate 10,652, forward strand.
GCCGCCCGGGAAAACACTGGCTGCACCATCTCGTTGCGCCACTGGCGGACAACAGGATAGGAGCAACGACCACCATGCGCTGGCTGGCCCCAAATGTGGCGAACCTGCCAACGCTGCTTCTCGCGGCGTGGAACGCTCCGATTGTCACCATGCTGGGCGAAAAAGCCAGGAATTTTTGTTGGGGCGGAGGCACCGCAATTCGCCGCAGCACGTTCGAGCAGTGTGGCGTCCTCGACGAATGGAAGAGCTCCGTGAGCGATGATTATTCGCTGACCCGCGCGCTGGAACACCGCGGCCTATCCATCATGTTCGTCCCCGAATCCCTGACGCTCTCTTATGTGGAAACGGACTTTGAGGGATTGCTCGAGTTCACCAGCAGGCAAGTCCTGATTACGCGCGTCTACTCGAGCAAAATGTGGAGAGCCGCCGCGCTCACGCATTTTCTATACTGCTCGACTTTGGTTCTGGGTTTCTATTTGATCCTCACCACCCTGTTCGCGGGAAGGCCCGCCTTTCAGCTTGTCTTGCTGACGCTTCTGCCGTTGCTCCTGGGATCCATCCGCGGAGTGCTGCGTTTGACTGGTGTGTCGGAAACCCTCCCGGCCGTGCGTTCACAAATCATGGCCCAAGCATGGATTTACGTCCTGCTGACGCTGTTCGTGCCTTTCCTCTATGTGGTGAACTTTGTTCATTCTTTGTTCACACGCAAAATCCGGTGGCGCGGCGCCGTATACGAACTCATCAGCCCACAGCAAACCAAGATTATCCGGAATTGAGGATTTCCATAGATTCCACAGAGTTTTCCACAATTACTGGAGTGGACATCGTCACTTGTGGAAAGCCGTTCATTTGGCGCTTGTTCAATGCAACTTAAGATGCGCGATTCGTAAGGAATTTACCTACATTTCGTGGAAAAAATTCGTGCGCAGTGAAAATCCTACCAGTGCAACAGTAACGGTACTGTCATGAGCTGCGTCTAAGCCCCCACTTTTCAGTGGTTTGCATATTCTCCTCCGCGGCAGAATGGTTGCAAGTCAGGTGTAGTTCGGCAAACCGTCCACTTGACGGACTTTCAGGGAGTCCCGAGCCCAACCCTGTTTCTTTGCCGTTCATTGGGTTATAAGTACCCGTTTGCTAGCCACCTTTCGTTTACCTTCGGGCGACTAACCCAATTGGGGTCCTGCCTCGTCGAGGGGCGTTAGAACTAAAAAACTTAAATGGCTTCGGTTTCCGTCACGAGGCTGCATTCTGAGGGGGGTGCACGTGAAGGTGATCCGCAGAAGTGACCATCCGCATCAATTGTTAGCCGCTCGTCCCGTATGCCACCGCAATGTCTTCTTCTTTTATGAAAAGAATTCTGGAGTAGCCCATTTTCATATACAGGCCAACCCCGACGGCCGTCTTCCTGTAGATCAAGCCGCTGGGCTCCTCGCCATGCATTGCCTTGTTCGGGGGCAGAGCCCCAGTGACTATGCCGTTTTGGTCCAGGCCGAAAACGAAGTTTTGCAAAACCTGATTGAGAAAGCCGACCAGTTGCTTGAAGCGGGCAAGTCCGTTCACGGCCAGGTGCGGCTGACACGCCGCGAAGAAGAAGTCCTTGCTGGCGTTTCGGACAGTCTTTCGAACAAAGAAATTGCCTCCAATCTCAACCTCTCGGAACGCACCGTCAAATTCCACGTTTCTTCGCTGCTTGCAAAATTCCAGGTGCGCGGGCGCATGGAGCTCGTTCGCGAAGCCGCGCGTCATACGATGGGCCTGGTTTCAGAGCCACTGCCGGTGGCCACTCGAGAACCTCGTTCTTTCGCTCCCGCCATTAAGAATTACCCGGTACCGCGCCGGGCCGTCAGCGTAGTTCCTTTGGCGAAACGCCAGTTGATGGCTTAACTCACGCGAATTTCCTGACGTAAAGATAAAAAGCCCTCGGTTCCACCCGGGGGCTTTCTTTTTGATTTGAAATTCCCGCGACGCCACTCACTTCCTCGCGGCTGCGAAAAGTTCTGCGGCGCGGTCCCAGTTCACCACGTTCCACCATGCTTTGATGTAGTCGCCGCGCACATTCTGATATTTCAGATAATACGCGTGTTCCCAAACGTCCAAGCCGATAACCGCTTTGGCGTTTCCGCCAAGCAGATACGGCGTGTCTTGATTGGGAGTCGAATCAATGGCCAGCTTTCCGTCTTTCAGAATGAGCCATGCCCAGCCCGAGCCAAATCGCCCCAGGCCCGCAGCCGTAAACTTTTCCTGGAAACCGGCAAACGAACCAAAAGACGAGTTGATCGCCGCCGCAAGGTCCCCCTTGGGCTCACCTCCCCCGCCTTTTTTCATCAGCGTCCAAAACAGCGTGTGGTTCCAGTGTCCGCCGCCGTTGTTGCGGACCGCCATGCGGATACTCTCAGGTACTGAATCGAGTCCTTTCAGCAGGTCGTCGATGGGTTTGGCCTGCAGGGCGGACTGGCCATCCAGGGCCTTGTTTAGATTGGTCACGTACGCGCCATGATGTTTGTCGTGATGAATTTCCATCGTCCTGGCGTCAATGTAGGGTTCCAGTGCGTCGAAGGGATATGAGAGCGGGGGCACGCTAAATGCCACGGGTTTTTCCTCCAGTGTGAGATTTGAATCCGAAGTGGTCACGCAGCCGGCGCGCAGAAGATCCGGTGCAGCTTTACCTGTCCCGAGCAATCCTGCGCCGACGATACTCGTATGGAACAAGAATTTGCGGCGATTCATGCAACCTCGGTAGTGCGGAGATCCAGCTGGCCAGCGGGGGGATTATACCCCTAGCACGACCAAGATTGTAATGAGGCCCTCCACGCCAGCGGAAAGCGATTGCTGTGCGCGTAGCGTTCGCAGTTTATTTGACCACCGGCTTCCACGCGCACTCATTGGATGCGCGAGAGCGCCCATTGGGCAGATTCCGCAACGACGGAATCGCCGCAAGCGGCCAGCTTTTTTAGGCATTCGCAGATGCGGGTGTGGCTCGCGCCGCCAGCCGCGAGTTTCGAGTTTCCCGCCGCGATACAAGCGTTGCGCACCAGTCCGCGCCACTTCGTGCGTTTCAGCGGACTGCCGCGAGACAGTTTGCGAAAGTCCTCCTCGCTTAACGATAAGAGCGATTCCAATCGAGGGCGAAATAACGAATCGTTCCGGGCGTCTGCGGGCGCGGCGGTTTTGCCTGCTTCCCGCGACGGCAGGGTTCTCGGCTGAAATTGCGTAAGCGCGGAGACCGGAGCCCGGCGGTTCCATGGGCAAACATCCTGACAAATGTCGCAGCCAAAGACGTGATTGCCCATGGGCTCGCACAAATCCTCAGGAATGCTGCCGCGCAACTCGATAGTCAAGTACGAAATGCACTTGCGCGCGTCCATCACGTATGGCTCCACAAACGCTTGTGTGGGACATGCTTCGATGCAGCGCATGCAGCTCCCGCATAAATCGGGAGCCGGCATTTCTCCCACGCCAAGCGTCGGCTCCAGCTCCAGCGTTGTGAGAATAACGCCGAGAAAGAAGTAAGAGCCGATCGTCTGATTGAGCAGCAACGTATTCTTTCCCAGCCAACCCAAGCCCGCGTACTTCGCCGCTACACGCTCTTGGATGGGCCCGGTGTCCACATAGGCGCGCGCCTCAAGTGGCTCAGGGAACCGCTCTCTCAGCCGCACAGTCAGCGCCTCCAGCCGCTCCAGAAGCACATCATGATAGTCGTCTCCCCATCCGTAGCGAGAAATCCAACCTCTCGGCTCGTCTTCCCTGCCGGCGAGCTCAGCGTCCGTGGAGAGCGGGTTGTCGGTGTTGTAGCCGAGCAGGCAAACGATAACGCTGCGTACTCCCGGCATGGCTGCGCGTGGATCTTTGCGGCGAGGGTCGTGGAGATACTTCATTTCTCCCGCATAACCGCGCGAGAGCCACTCTTCCGTATTCTCCAGTTCGGGAAATGCTTCCGCGCGCACTACGCCGCACAGGCTGAAACCGACTGCCTTCGCCCGCTCCACAATCCAAGCGGTGTCTGCCGATTGCGTCATCCAGAAGATTGTGCCGCAATGGGCCGGCAGAGGCGAGCCTTGAAGAAAAGTGGCGTCGAAGTCAAGACGTAGCCAGGAGAAAAGGTCCTGCGCTCGACGTGACTAGCTAAAACCTCCCAGGGCCGCTTTCTCGTCGGTGTAAACGTCGAATACAGTGTAGAGTTTTGTGATTTGCAAGAGGTCGCGGACTTTCTTGGTCAGTTGCAGCAGCTTCAGGTCGCCCCCCTGGTTTTTCACCGCGGTGAAACCACTGACCAGTTCGCCGATCCCGGAACTGTCGATGTAGTCAACGTCCGCGAGGTTGAGCAGGATATTCTTTCGCTCATCGGCGAGAAGTCCCCGAATCGTCTTGCGCAACAACGCGCTGCCATCACCCAGCGTGATGCGCCCGCTCAAATCCACAACCGTAACCGACCCGGCGTCACGATGCGTGGCTCGTAGTGCCATCTTCTTTCCTCACCCTAATTCCCCACAGCCGGTTCTTTTATTCCCCGCCCTTGCCATTCTCCGAATTCTCTCCCGGTCCGGGTAGTTTCTTTGACATCACAATCTCCGCGCCGCCCGTTCGCCCTTGCACCACGTCGAACTCGTCCATAAAAGCCCGCATCAGAAAAATTCCTCGCCCCGACGTGCTCAGCAGATTTTCTTCCGCCAGCGGGTCCGGCACATCCGCCAAGATGAATCCGGTTCCCTCGTCCAGCACGTGAATAATCAGCTTTTCCGATGTAATGTCCAGAGCGAGGTGAATCTTCTTCTCCGGGCGCTCCTGGTTGCCGTAGTGAAAGGCGTTGATCACGCCCTCGCGCACGCTCATCCCGATGCGGTAGCAGTCATCTTCGCCGAATCCGGCCGCTTCCGCCACGCGCAGACACATTTCCTCGGCCAGATTGACGCTCTCCACCTGCGTCTCCAGCGTGATTTCGAGATGTTTGTCGCCCGAGGCCATTTTCGCGATGTAGCTGCCCTGGAAAAAGCCACATGGTGAACGCAATTATGGGTAACACAGCGGAGGAAAGCCCGTCAATGGAGCGACTATGGTATTCCTGACCAAATATTAGGCCCAGTACGAGCGGTCTAGCGTCCTGTACTGAATCGCCTCGCTCAAGTGCCGCGGCTCGATGGCTTGGCCGCCATCGAGGTCCGCGATCGTGCGCGCCACCTTCAGGATCCGGTCATGGGCGCGGGCCGAGAGCCCCAGTCGCGTAATGGCATTTTCCAGCAACTTCTCGCCTTCGGCCGAAATCGCGCAGTCCTTGCGAATCATTTTCGGCACCATCTGCGCATTCGCATAAATCTTTTTCTCCCCGCGGAACCGTTGCATCTGCCGTTCCCGCGCGCTGATCACCCGCTTCCGCACCGCATCCGAATCCTCCGCCGACGAAGGCGCCCGCAGTTCCTTGTACTTCACCGCCGGAACCTCGATGTGGATATCAATGCGGTCGAGCAGCGGCCCCGAAATCTTCGACACGTAGCGCTGGATCATCGGCGGCGTGCAGTGGCACTCGCGCGTCGGATCGCCAAAATATCCGCACGGACACGGATTCATCGCCGCCGCCAGCATGAATCGCGAAGGAAAAGTCACCGAAATCGCCGCGCGCGAAATGGTCACCGCACCGTCTTCCAGCGGCTGGCGCATCACTTCCAGCACGTTTCTCTGAAACTCTGGCAGCTCGTCCAAAAACAGCACACCATTGTGACCCAGCGACACTTCACCCGGCCGCGGCACCGCGCCCCCACCGATCAATCCCGCATCGCTGATCGTGTGGTGCGGCGACCGGAACGGCCGTGTCCCCACTAACCCGCGGCTGTCTTCCAGCACGCCCGCCACGCTGTGAATCCGCGTCGTCTCAATCGCTTCTTCCAGCGACATCGGCGGCAGAATGGTCGGGATTCGCTTGGCCAGCATGGTCTTTCCCGCACCAGGCGGCCCGATAAACAAAATGTTGTGCCCGCCGGCGCAAGCCACCTCCAGCGCGCGTTTCGCCGCTTGCTGCCCATGCACGTCACGCAAATCCACCGAATACTGCGCTGCCTCCGAAAGCAATTGCGCCGCGTCGACTTTGACTGGCGTGAACGATTCTGGCGAATTCACCAGGTCCACCGCTTGCGGCAGCGACTTCAGCGCGAACACATTCACACCTTCCACGACCGCCGCTTCTTTCGCGTTCGCTTCCGGCACCGCCAACGATTGCAGCCCAATTTCGCGCGCCACCAGCGCCGCGGACAACGCTCCGCGCACCGGCCGCACCGTCCCGTCAAGCGACAGTTCCCCGAGGAACATGCAGCGGTCCAATTGCTTGCCAAAAAACTGCCCCTGGCAGCCCACGAGCCCCAGCGCCATCGGCAAATCAAATCCCGAACCTTCCTTGCGCACATCAGCCGGCGCCAGATTGATCGTCACACCCTGCCCGTAAGGAAACTCGTATCCGCAATTGCGCAACGCGCTCTTGATACGTTCGCGGCTCTCTTTTACTGCATTATCCGGCAGACCTACTACGTTGAAGTCCTGCATCCGCGCGGACCCCACGTCCACCTCCACTTCCACAAGGTAGGCGTCGATCCCGTACACCGCCGCGCTCTGCGTTTTGAACAGCATGGTGAGGGAAGCTCCTGGCAGCTTCGCAAGCATAGTATATCGTGGGTACGATACCAACCTCTAACTTAGGGCCTTGTCTGCGCAGGTTCCCAGTTACATTGTCAACCCGAGTTACGGGATACTCGTTCCTTAGATGCGCTCTCGACGCCTGCCCCACCGTCTGATATATCTGCCTTGATCTCGCGCCGATGGAGAAATGTCCATGAATCTGCATAAGCGCCCAATCGGGGTCTTTTTCCTGCTTGCTCCCGCGTTTCTCTTACAGCTCCGTGCTACACCAAAGCCGCAAAACGAACAGCACCGGCTCTATGTTGCCGTTCCCGGCATTCGCAACGACCTGCAATACGGTGGAATCGGCATTTTGGTCTACGACATTGACGCCGGCTACAAATTCATCAGGCGGATTCCCACCTGGAACGTGCCTCCCGGCGAGGCCGCCGAAAACGTAAAAGGCGTCGCTGCAAGCGCAAAGACCGGGAAGCTCTACGTCGGTACCATCAAGCGCGTAGCCTGTTTCGATCTCCTCACGGAAAAGAAAGTCTGGGAAAAAACCTATGAGGGCGGCGCCGACCGGCTCGCCATCTCGCCTAACGGAAAAATCCTTTATATTCCTTCTCTCGAAGGCCCCCACTGGAACGTCGTGGATGCCGGAACCGGAGAAGTTATCACGAAGATCGCACCGAATTCCGGCGCGCACAACACGATTTATGGCCCCGATGGCTCCCGTGTCTACCTGGCAGGCCTGCGCTCTCCCCTTCTTTCCGTCGCCGATACCAAAACTCACACGGTTGTGAAGCAGATCGGTCCCTTCAGCAATTCGATTCGCCCTTTCACCATCAATGGCAGCCAAACGCTTTGCTTCGTCAACGTCAACGAATTGCTCGGCTTTGAAGTGGGCGACTGCAAAACCGGGAAAGTGTTGTATCGCGTCGAAGTCACCGGCTTTCAGAAAGGCCCCACCAAGAGGCATGGCTGTCCGAGCCATGGCATCGCGCTCACGCCGGACGAAAAAGAGCTATGGCTTGCCGATAGCGCCAACAGCAGCATTCACATCTTCGATGCCACCGTGATGCCGCCAAAACAAAAGACCAGCATCAAGCTTCGGGACCAGCCCGGCTGGATCACCTTCAGCATCGACGGCGCCCGCGCTTATCCCTCCACCGGCGACGTCATCGACACCAGCACCAAACGCATCATCGCCACTCTCCAAGACGAGACCGGGAGGCAGGTACAAAGCGAAAAGTTATTGGAAATTGATTTCGCTCGCGGAAAACCAGTCCGCGCAGGCGATCAGTTCGGCATCGGCCAAAAACGATGGCCAATCCATCGGAGCCGTTGCCTGCAGCCGCTTCGTTTTGATAACCATACGAATTGCCGGGCCTGCGTACTCCCTCCCTATGTCCCGACTCTTTTCTTCACTCCGTATTGCGCCAGCACGTCCTGCCGCATCACCACTCCCCTCAATTGGTGCACATTAGCCCGGCTCACCACCGGCAAAAGGTCCAACTGGCTCGCGCCATGCGCTCCAGCGCGACATGCAGTGGGTGGTCCACATGAACGTGCGGAAAACCTCCCTTGTCCACAAATTCAAGCAGCGTTCGGGTCGCGCCTCCCTCCTCCGCTGCCTCCTGTATGCTCCGCAGGCTGATGACGCCAACCACGCCGCGCTCGTCAGAGACCGGCCAGGCGCGAAATTCACTGGATTTCGCTTGTTCCAGCGCTTCCTGGATGGTCATCTCGGCGTTCAGGATTTCCGTGGCCTCGCGCATGGCCTGGTTCACCTGGCGCTGCCCTTCCTGCTGTCGAGCCTCCGCTCGCGGCAGGTGAATCCCATCCTGGAGCGCCAGTTCGTCGTAAATCGGTTTGGGCTGCAGCCGCGAGGAGATAAAGAAGCTCACCAGGTTGGAAATCATCAGCGGCACGATGACCGCGTAATCCCGCGTGGTCTCGAAAATCATCAGCACCGAGGTCATCGGGGCGCGCACGATTCCGGCAAACGCCGTGCCCATCCCCACTAGTGCGTACGCAGCCGGCGTTCCCACAGTATGGGGGAAAAAATGATTCGCGACATTTCCCACCACCCCGCCCAGCATCGCGCCCAGGAACAAGCTTGGCCCGAAAATTCCTCCCGCGTTCCCGGATCCGTAGCAGGTCGCCACCGCAACCAGCTTCAGCACCAGCAGCAAAGCCATCAGCTTCAACGCCATCCCGCCGTTCAGGGCTTCGCCAACGTGCTTGTAGCCCACTCCGAGCACCTGTGGAACAAACCAGCCCATGATTCCGACCATCACCCCGCCCGCCGCAGGCTGGAACCACTCGGTCCTCCTCGGAAATTTCAGGAAGTGAGCCCGTATCCAAAGGAGCAGCTTCGTGAAAGCCACCGAAACGAAGCCGCCGGCTACTCCCAACATGGCGTAAATCCCCAGTTCCCAGGGATTCAGCAACTGATATTGCGGCACGCGAAACAGGGGATTGTTCCCCAGCAACAACCGCAGCACGGCCCAGGAAGTCGCCGAAGCCAGCACCACGGAACCCAGCACCGGCGCATGCAAGTCCCCAACAACTTCTTCCAGCGAAAACAGCACTGCCGCCATCGGAGTGTTGAACGCGGCGGCGATTGCCGCGCTTGCGCCGACGGGAATGAGCGCTTTCACTTTTTCTTGGCTGAGCCCCAGCCAGCACCCCAGCACCGATGCGAGCCCCGCGCCGACCTGCACGGCGGGGCCTTCGCGCCCGAGGGGGATCCCGCTCGCCAGCGTCGCGGAGGTGCAAAAGAACTTCCCCAGTATCGTCACGAGAGTAATTCGTCCTTCGCGCGCATACAATGCCGCCTTCGTTTGTGGCACGCCGCTGCCACGCGCATCGGGAAAATACCGGTACAGCAGGTATCCCATGCCCAGCGAACTGGCTACCGGCACCAGCAACCTGCGCCATCCCATCCCGCCCGCCGGATACAGCCGCGCGCCAAACCGCTCGGTAAGCAAAATGAACGCCACCACCGTGGCTCCCACCAGCGCGCCAATCACCAGCGTCAGCGCCAGGAACACTTGTTCCTCGCGCTCCCGCAAAATGCCCGTCCAGGGCCGCGACCAAGCTCGCAACCTGCTTTTCGCCGCTTGTGCACTGGAGCTCATGAAAGTTTTTCTTTTCTCGTTGCTCCTGTTTCGGATTGGAAGTGATGGAAGATCTTACGGCGTTGCGGGCGTTTCTGTCTGCTCTGAGGCTTCTTCCCGCTCCTGCGCGCCGCCACCCGGCAGGAAAAACCGCAAATCCAGGACTCGTTCCCGCCGCTCTTCTTCTTCCAAATGGCGCGCTCGCGCCTTCAGCAAATCATCAAGCGCCACCAACCCCAGGAACTTTCGCGTGCCCGGCTCGATCACCGGCACACGCGTCACCTGTTTTTCCGCCATGCGATACACCACCGACCGCAACGGCTCATCCGGGAAGACTGCGACGGTCTCCTTGCGCACCAGTTCGCGAAGCCGCCTGCTCTGCGCGGCATCGTTCCCTTGCCCAAAAAGTTTGAGAAAATCCCCTCGTGTCACCACACCCACAAGGATTCCACCGTCGTCCACCACTGGCAGAAGCCGCTGGCTTTGTCGGTGGTCCGAGCGCAACCGCTGTTGGAACTCTCGAAGAGTGCTTCCCGCCGGGAGCACCGCCACTTTCGTGCGCATCACGTCGCGGGCGAACAGGATCTCCAGGGGATCCACGGCGTATTCGCGGCTCAGGTGATAGCCTCGCCGCGCCACCTTCTCCGTCAAGATCGAGCGCTTCAGGGTCAATACTGTAAACGCATGAGCAATCACGCTTCCGACCAACAGGGGAAGAAAAACGTTAGCATCGTGGGTAAGTTCAAAAGCAAAAATGATGCTCGTAAACGGCGAGCGCATCGTGCCGCCCAGAATGGCTCCCATGCTAATCAGCGGCCAGAAGCCCGTGCCTTCGTTCGGCAGGAACATCCCTTCCAAGCCCCCCAGCGCGCCGCCCATCATCAGCAGCGGCGCCAGCACGCCACCCGAAGTGCCGGAGCCCAGCGACACCGCCCAGATAAACCATTTCACGAGCAGTACGCCAAGAATCACTTTCGTTGTCACCGCTCCTTGCAACAACGCGCCGATGGTGTCGTACCCTACACCGAGCGCCTGAGGAAAAATCATGCCGCCCAGGCCGATCGCGAGTCCGCCAATCATCGGCCACCACATCCAGTGAATCGGCAGTTTTTGAAAGGCATCCTCGGCCGCATACACTGAAACCGTCAGCAGCGCCGAAAGCCCTCCGGCAAGCAGGCCCACAAGCGCACAACCCAGCAATGCAGCGGGCCCAATGTGGAGGGGATGTTCCGGCACGGGGAACAGCGGGCCAAATCCCAGAATGTAGCGGCGAACCACGACGGCCACCGTGCTGGCCAGGGCGACGGGAATCAAGCTGCGCGGCTTCCATTCGAACAACAGCAGTTCGACCGCAAGCAGCACCGCCGCAACCGGCGAGGCAAACGTTGCCGACATCCCTCCAGCTGCTCCAGCCACCAGCAGCGTCTTGCGTTC
>QHYL01000129.1 GCA_003224105.1 Acidobacteriota bacterium
GTCTGAAACTCCGCAATCGCCTCCGGCGTTCTGCTCAGGCCGTCCAGCGCCTCTCCCATCAGGATATGCGTGGCCGCCGCATCCGGGTCCTGCTGCAGGATCTGCCGAAACTCTTCCAAGGCGCACTCATACTCTTTCGCCAAAAGGCAACTCTGGGCCAGCGCGCGCCGCAACTCCGTGTTCCCAGGGTCCGATTTTGCCGCTACTTTAAGCTGTTTGGCAGCCTCCGCAAATCGCTTTGCGCCGTACCAGCTCAGGCCCAGCAGCGCACGCGCCTGTGCATTTTGCGGCTGCGCCACCAGCGCCGCGCGAAACGGGGCAATCGCCGCTTCGAAATTCCCTTGTTTAAACTCTGCCAGCCCCAGGTTCAATTCCACTCCAGGCAGCTTTCGGTCGAGCGCAAGCGCTTTCTTGTACGCCGCAGCCGCTTCCGGATACTTCTGTTCCTTCGAGAGAACCACGCCAAGACTTGCAAACGCTCCCGCGTCCCGGGGATTCTGCGCCGTCACTGCCCGCCAAACCGCCGCGGCCTCTTCCAGCTTCCCCTGCTGTTCCAGCGCAATCGCTTCCGCCGGCTTTGCCGATTGTCCGCGTGCCACGGGTCCAGCCAACAACACAACCAAAACCGCGACGAGTCTTGCGCCTTGCCGCAGGAGCGCGATACATCGTGCCACCGTGTAGTGGCGGGTCTTCAGACCCGTGCGTTTCTCTTCTCCGCGTTCTCCAGGAAGCAGGGTGATGAGAGCCGCGAGAGGTACCCGCTGCCGCAAGGGCACGATCGATCGCGCCACCTTGTAGTGGCGGGTCTTCAGACCCGTGCTTTTCTCTTCTCCGCGTTCCTGAGACATCGCTTCTCAACTACCTCGCCAGTCTGGAGACCGGCCCTTCAACTCTAAAACAAAACGCGGCGAGATGTCTCTCGCCGCGTCCTCGACTTGTACTGCAAGGGGCGTTTCGACTTCAGGGCAACCGCCTTGCCTTCCGTTCCAAACTAGAAGTAAATCTTCCCGCCGAGCTGCAGAATTCTCGGATCGAAGTCGGAGGTGACTTGGCCAAACTTACTGTCGCCAAGGTTGGTGCTGATCGCGTTGAACTGCGTATGATTCCACGTGTTGAAGGTCTCCAAACGCAATTCGAACCGGCTTCCGCGTGACTCGCTAAATGTGAAGCTCTTAAATAGCGAGAGATTCCAGTTGTCGCGACCAGGCCCGCGCAGGGCGTTGTGGCCAAGGGCACCCCAAGCACCCTGGGCTGGTGCAGCAAACGCCGTTGTGTCGAACCATTGGTTGACAGATTTTGGATAAGAGACCTTGCCCGTCAGGTCTGGGCGGTTCGTCCCATTCGGCAAGTGGTTATTGCCCTGTCCACCTGTGAGGCCAATGTTAAGCGGGAGGCCAGACTCAATCGTGACGATGCCCGAAACCTGCCATCCGCCGAAGCTGGACCTTACGAGCCGACTCTGACTGTGGCGAAGGAGGGGGATATCGTAGATGAAGTCGACCGCGGCAACGTGCGTGCGGTCGTATCCACTCGGTCCGACATCGTATACCCAACCCGCATAGGGATTGGAGACATTACCGAGGTCCCCTCCCCCGCTGCCCGCAGTAGTCGGATCGATGGCGCGCGATAGCGTATAAAACGCCCGGAGATTCAGGTCGTGGCCAACCTGTGAGTTTAGGTCCACTTGGAGACCGTTGTAATGCGCATTGGCTTCGTTATTGGCGAGGTCGATAGAATGGAATCCTGCGTAGGGCAAGCCTGGCGCCGTGTTGTAATTCGCTCCGGCAATCAGTTGCGGCAGATAACTCTCGTTAGGGAGGTTGATCTCCCGGTAGTCGTTCTGATGCCGGCTTTGGTTGCCGACGTAACTCACTGAGAGCACAGTCCTGGTCGAGAGAGCGTGCTGAACGCCGACGCTGTACTGATAGCTTACGGGTAGTTTGTAACCGTTCACAGCTAAACCTGTGATGCTTGCGGGGTTGATCGGCTGTGGCGCGGCCGTGCCGGTAGCAACCGCGATACTTGGGTTATCCAGTGTGACGCTGTTGAGCCCGACATTCAAGCTGAATGGAATATTCGGGCCGGCATTGTACATGTCGTTGCCCTGGATTCGCTCATACATGATGCCGAATCCGCCGCGGACAACGGTCTTGCCACTGCCGGTGAGGTCGTAGGCAAAACCGAGACGCGGACCGAAGGCCGCCCAGTGATTGTTAACCAATCCCTTAGGAACGCCGTTTTGGCCTGGGATACCAATGCCGTTCAAGTACAACTGCCGCCCTGCAAGAATCGAGTTGGGACTCGTGCCCAAACCCGGACTGGCGGCAGTGCAGCCTGGATCGGAAGGCCCGCTGCAAATCGTATTGTTTGAATCGAAAGTCGCCGCATTGGCGGGGTTGTAAAGCGAGGGGTAGAAGTTGCCCATGCGGTTGTTCGCTTCGTAAGTGTGCGGAACGCCATCCCAGCGTAAGCCGAGGTTGAGGGTAAGCCGGCGATTTACGCGCCAGTTGTCCTGTACGTAGGCGGCCCAAGAAACGTTGTTCCAGTAACCGTGGTCTTGGACGGCGAGTTCGCCATAACTCTGAGCATCTCCCAGCAAGAGATCCGCAAAGTCGTTCCCCGTGTAAGTGCCGTCAAAGTTGAATGCGCCCTGGGTTTGACCGAACAGGTCTTGAACCTTCTTGTAAATGGCCCAGCTTGCTCCGAACTTGAACTGGTGCGCTCCTTTGGTCAGGGAAATGTCGTCGCGGATCTGGTAATCGTCGGCTTTGTTGTGCCATGGCCAACTGGAGATTTCAAACTTGGCACCCGTGGAGCCTCCCAAGTCAATGTTGGGGATGCGGCTGAGGTTGTTTGGTCCAGAGAATAGTCTGGAATTTGTGGAAACATAGCCAGCAGGAAGCGCCAGGCCGGTTAAGCCGGAACCCGCAAAAGGAACGATATTGATTACGTTTCCGTTGTAGTTGAAGGCCGCTTCGTTGAGCAATGTCGGACTGATCGCATAGGTTGTATGGATCACGCCGCTGCGTGATGGATTGCCAAAGGTATCGCCGACCGTCGGGAGATTATCACCGCTCCACTGGCTGGTGCCGAAGGTCTGCGTAACTTGCTCGGCGACGAAGTGTCCGAAGACGGAAAACTTTGGAGTAAAGTTATGATCGATGCGAACGATTTCTTCTTTCAAATTGGTGGGAGAATTGTTGCCACCTCTGAACTGATTGCCAACGGTGGGCTTTGGGAAAATGCCAGCGGCCAGCAGGGCCGCTGCGTTCGCGTCAACAAACGGAACCTTGTTGCCGTTTAACGGTTGGAAAATCGGCTGAGTTGTGGCGACCAGCGGGTTCACGTTGTTAGGTTGGCTCGAGTCCGCACTACAAGATGGACCGCTGGCCGTGTTCACCGGCGTACTGAAAACATCTCCGGCGCTCGTGAATAGACTCTGCTGCGCGGGGGAAAGCTGGAAAGCGCATGGCACGTGAAGCCCGGAGTTCGGGATCGCGATCTTATTTTTGTCAAGCTTGTCAGCCGGCAGGAAGCCCGTGAAATCTCCTCCGTACGTCGCGCCAAACGGAACCGCCTGGTTGGTACTCCCGCCCTGAATAAGTTTGCGCCATTCCATGTTGTAGAAGAAGAAAGTCTTCTTCTTGTCTGGATTGTAGAGCTTCCCAAAAGTGACCGGGCCGGCGACGTTGAAGCCAAAAACGTTAAGACGAAGCTCTTGAGCCGGAGTGAAGGGGTTTTTAGCATCGAAAGCATCATTGCGATTGAATTCCCAGGCTGAGGCATGCAGGGTGCTTGTCCCGGACTTCAGAACCATGGTCATGGTACCTGCGGAAGAAAGGCCATAGTCAGCGCTATAGTTGGAAGTGAGTTGGCGAAACTCGGCGATTGCGTCCGTGGACGGCGCTATGCTCATGCCGCCAGCGCCGCCACGATCATCATCCTCGCCGCCATCGAGCAGGTAAATATTGTGGTTCTGCCGCATTCCATTAAATTCGACGCTGGCGTTTCCTCCCACGGGCGTGTTGACGAAGCCAGTGATCTGGCTTGAGGCTCCCGGTGCCAACGCCGCCAGTTGGTAAATACTTCGTCCGTTCACGGCAAGCTGAGAGACCTGCAGATCAGTAATGACGTTGCTTACCTCACCCGTATCCGTTTGCACGCGGATGGGGGCAGCCTCCACGGTTACCGTTTCCGATGCGCCCCCCACCTGCATCTGGAAGTCTAAACGCGCGCGAT